>NZ_JABULD010000427.1:0-15941 GCF_014060985.1 Pseudomonas sp. MD195_PC81_125 | reverse complement strand
CCTGCTCGCGAATACGGTGGGTCATTGACGGGGATGGCGACCGCCTTCGCGAGCAGGCTCGCTCCCACAGGGGATTTTGGCGTCTGAATGATCTCCGGATATATCCCGGGCTGGGCCAACCGCCGCACCCTGGCCTATGCTGCACCCCATCGCTTTCTTTCCCGGTCGATTTCATGGGTCGCACCTTTCTCTACATTCTGCTGCTGATCGCCTTGCCCGCCGCCGCGCAGATCTACAAGTACACCGACGCCAACGGCAACACGGTCTACAGCGATCACTCGCCGGACGGCGTCAAAGCGCAACCGCTTGAGTTGCCGCCACTTAACAGCGTCGAGCCACAGGCACCGAGCGCGCCAGCGCCTTCAAGCACCGACACACGCCCCGCGGCACGCAGTGCCTACGAGGTGCTGGAGCTGACCGGCCTGCCCAGCGAAGAAGCGCTGCGCGCCAACAACGGCACCTTCACTGTCAATGTGCTGATCAAGCCGCGCCTGCAGGCGCCGCACCAATTGAGGCTGGTGCTGGACGACGCGCCTTACGGCCAGCCGAGCAACGTGCCCATCCTGCAACTGGTGAATGTTGATCGTGGCGAGCATCGTCTCGCGGTGCAGGTGATCGACGGCGAAGCGATCATCCAGCAGAGCCCAACGGTGGAGTTCACCGTGCAGCGGGTGCACAAGCCATGAGGATTTTCTGGCTGATCCTGTGTCTGTTCGCCCTGCCCGTTTCGGCGGAGGTCTTCACCTACGTCGATGCGCAGGGTAATCGCGTCTACACCGATCAGCCGCGCGGCAATGCCAAGCGCGTTCCCATCGCAACCAGCAACCGCATGTCGGCCAACCCCACGGTCGCTGCGCCGATCAACGTCGCAAAAAAATCCCCGGAACAACCGCTGTTTCACTACGACATGCTGCGCATCCTCATCCCCGAGCCGGACGCGACCCTTCGCAGCAGCGCGGGCGAGGTGATCGTCAGCGTCACCAGCGAACCGGGTCTACAGCAGGGTCACCGCTATCGCCTGCTGCTGGACGGACAAGCCACTGGCGAGCCGGGCCTGAGTCCTGTTTTCCCGCTGAGCAACATTGATCGCGGCAGCCATAACCTGTCAGTGGAAATCCTCGATGAGCAGGGTCGCACCGTCGAACGCACCGCCAACCAGCCGTTCCACATGCTGCGCATCTCGCTGGCACAGAAACGCCAGGTCAAACCCTGCGTCAGCGAGGACTACGGCGTGCGCCCGGAATGCCCATTGAAAGACAAACCCGCCGAAGAAAAAAATCCCTTCCTGCGCTTCTTCTAACGCTGTTCAGCTTTGCGCACTATATTGGTGCATAAGACTGCACCGTACTCACATTTCAACCCAATTTGGTTCGAAACTTCCCGCCCTGAGCACATTGGCGCCACGCAAACGAGCGTCAAACGCCTGTTTCAGGGGACGAACGCTTCTTTTCGGAGCCTTGGTTTGGTTTTTGCATTTTCCGTTTAACGACGCCTGCTTCTTGCGCACGCTCCGCCCCCAAAAGAGGCTCCGATGACTATTAGCGACGCAATCCACCGTTTGCTGCTCGACAACCTGACCACCGCTACCATCCTGCTCGACGCCGAATTGCGCCTTGAGTACATGAACCCGGCGGCCGAGATGCTGCTGGCCATCAGCGGCCAGCGCAGCCATGGGCAGTTCATCAGCGAGTTGTTCACCGAGTCTACCGAGGCGCTCAACTCGCTGCGTCAGGCAGTCGAACAGGCGCACCCGTTCACCAAGCGCGAGGCGATGCTCACCGCCCTCACCGGCCAGACCCTGACCGTGGACTACGCGGTGACGCCGATCCTCAGCAACGGCGCAACCATGCTCTTGCTGGAAGTGCACCCGCGTGACCGCCTGCTGCGGATCACCAAGGAAGAGGCGCAGTTGTCCAAGCAGGAAACCAGCAAAATGCTGGTGCGCGGTCTGGCCCATGAGATCAAGAATCCGCTCGGCGGCATCCGTGGCGCCGCGCAATTGCTGGCCCGCGAGTTGCCGGAAGACAGCCTGCGCGACTACACCAACGTGATCATTGAAGAGGCCGACCGCCTGCGTAATCTGGTCGACCGCATGCTCGGCTCGAACAAGCTGCCATCGCTGGCGCTGTGCAACGTCCACGAAGTGCTCGAACGCGTCTGCCAACTGGTCGAGGCGGAAAGCCAGGGCTGCATCACCTTGGTGCGCGACTACGACCCGAGCATTCCCGACGTATTGATCGACCGCGAACAAATGATTCAGGCCGTGCTGAACATCGTGCGCAACGCGATGCAGGCAATCAGCAGCCAGAACGAGCTGCGTCTGGGGCGCATCAGCCTGCGCACCCGGACCATGCGCCAGTTCACCATCGGCCACGTCCGCCATCGCCTGGTAACCAAGATCGAAATCATCGACAACGGCCCGGGGATCCCGGCGGAACTTCAGGAAACCATCTTCTTTCCCATGGTCAGCGGCCGCCCGGACGGTACCGGGCTGGGCCTGGCCATCACCCAGAACATCATCAGCCAGCACCAGGGCCTGATCGAGTGTGACAGCCACCCCGGCCACACCACGTTCTCGATCTTTCTGCCACTGGAACAAGGAGCCACATCGACATGAGCCGTAGTGAAACCGTGTGGATCGTCGATGACGACCGTTCTATCCGTTGGGTTCTGGAAAAAGCCTTGCAGCAGGAAGGCATGACCACGCAGAGCTTCGACAGCGCCGATGGCGTGATGAGTCGTCTGGCCCGTCAGCAGCCTGATGTGATCATTTCCGACATCCGCATGCCGGGCGCCAGTGGCCTCGATCTGCTGGCGCGCATCCGCGAACAGCACCCACGGTTGCCGGTCATCATCATGACCGCTCACTCCGACCTGGACAGCGCCGTCGCCTCCTATCAGGGCGGCGCGTTCGAGTACCTGCCCAAGCCGTTCGACGTTGACGAGGCGGTGTCGCTGGTCAAGCGCGCCAATCAGCATGCGCAGGAACAGCAAGGCCTGGAAGTGGTACCCGCGCTGACCCGCACCCCGGAAATCATCGGTGAAGCACCGGCGATGCAGGAAGTGTTTCGCGCCATCGGCCGCTTGAGCCACTCCAACATCACGGTGTTGATCAACGGCGAATCCGGCACCGGTAAAGAACTGGTGGCCCACGCCCTGCACCGCCACAGCCCGCGCGCGGCCTCGCCGTTCATCGCATTGAACATGGCGGCGATCCCCAAGGACCTGATGGAATCCGAGCTGTTCGGCCACGAGAAAGGCGCGTTTACCGGCGCGGCCAACCTGCGCCGTGGACGTTTCGAACAGGCGGACGGCGGCACGCTGTTCCTCGACGAAATCGGCGACATGCCAGCCGATACCCAGACCCGTTTGCTGCGGGTGCTGGCCGACGGAGAGTTCTATCGCGTTGGCGGACATGTGCCGGTCAAGGTCGATGTGCGGATCATTGCCGCGACCCACCAGAACCTGGAAACCCTGGTGCACGCCGGCAAATTCCGTGAGGACTTGTTCCACCGCCTCAACGTGATCCGCATCCACATTCCGCGCCTGTCGGACCGTCGCGAAGACATCCCGACCCTGGCCAAACACTTCCTCAGCCGCGCCGCGCAAGAACTGGCGGTGGAACCGAAGCTGCTGAAAAGCGAGACCGAGGAGTACCTGAAGAACCTGCCATGGCCGGGCAACGTGCGGCAGCTGGAGAACACCTGCCGCTGGATCACCGTGATGGCCTCCGGTCGCGAAGTGCACATCAGTGACCTGCCGCCGGAACTGCTGAGCCTGCCGCAGGATTCGGCACCGGTGACCAATTGGGAGCAGGCGCTGCGTCAGTGGGCCGATCAAGCCTTGGCCCGTGGCCAGTCGAGCCTGCTCGACAGCGCAGTGCCGGCGTTCGAGCGGATCATGATCGAGACCGCGCTGAAGCACACGGCCGGACGCCGGCGTGATGCGGCGGTATTGCTCGGCTGGGGGCGTAATACCCTGACGCGCAAGATCAAGGAATTGGGGATGAAAGTGGACGGTGGGGATGATGATGAGGGGGATGAGGGCTAAGCCCCTCCTCTAATCGTCCGCGAAAAGATCGCAGCCTTCGGCAACTCCTGCAGAGAATGTATAGCCCTGCAGGAGCTGTCGAAGGCTGCGATCTTTTTTTTGTGTGCACCGCCACAAGGCACGGCGAACCGCAATTGGGCATATCTCACTGATCAAAAAAACACCAACCGGGTTCAAAGCTCCAGCCACGCAGAAGCATCAAAGCCCCGATTTACGGGGCTTTCGTGCATCTGAAGCTTTTTTTTCTGTTTCGAAATACTAAAACTGGCACGCCGCCTGCATCATCCCTCACAGGTGATTCGATTCACCACCCGTTTCGGGGGCCTTGGTACAGGCAGGCCGGGGATTCCCCTCTTTACACCGGGTTCAAACCGCAACGCGGCGAACCCACCCTTTTGGGATCCTTGGTACAGGCAGGCCGGGGGTTCCCTCTTTACACCGGACCGACGCTCTCAGCGAAGTCCACCCCGTTTTGGGAACCCCGGTACAGGCAGGCCGGGGATTCCCGCTTTTATTGCTCCCGGAGATGGATCTCCAGCCGCCAGCGGTCATCGACCTTGCTCCCGGCCCATTCCCCTTGCAGCGGCCGCGCCGCCAGCACTGTCAACAACAGCCCACCGTCACTCGCTCGCGTACGCCAGTTCACATCCTTGCCATTGAGCTTGAGCTGGCCCTTCTGCGCGCGGCCTTCAGCCTGAAACAACAAGGCCACGGTACCGTCGATGATCTCGCCGTGCAGCTTCGGCTCATTGTTGAACCACACCACCAGGCCGTCAGCGGTCACGTCGACCTGCTGCAGCACGCTCGGGTCCGGCGTGGTCAGGCGACCGATCATCAAGCCGACCATCAAGCCGAAAATCGCCAGCGAACCAATCACCCGCGGGAATAGTTTCGAACGCGGGTCGGCTGGCGGCGTAGAATGCGCGTCATCTTTACCTGCGGAGCCGTGCATGTTTCACGTCATCCTTTTTCAACCAGAAATTCCGCCGAACACCGGCAACGTTATCAGGCTGTGCGCCAACAGTGGCAGCCACCTGCATTTGATCGAACCGCTGGGTTTCGAGATGGACGACAAACGCTTGCGCCGGGCCGGTCTCGACTACCACGAATATGCCACGTTGCAGCGCCACGCCGACCTCGCCAGTTGCCTGGAAAGCCTCGGCAACCCACGGTTGTTCGCTTTCACCACCAAGGGCTCGCGGCCGTTTCACGACGCCGCGTTCGTCCCGGGCGATGCGTTCATCTTCGGCCCGGAAAGCCGTGGCCTGCCACCGGAAGTGCTCGACGCCCTGCCCGCCGAGCAGCGTCTGCGCCTGCCGATGCGTGAAGGCTGCCGCAGCCTGAACCTGTCCAACACTGTGGCGGTGGCCGTGTACGAAGCGTGGCGGCAGAACGACTTCAAATAACCACCCGATCCTGTAGGAGCTGCCGAAGGCTGCGATCTTTTGATCCTGTTTTTGAACGTAGCCTGCGGCAGCTCCTACATGAAGTCATGAAGTCTGTATTCCAGCCCAAGAAAAAAGCGCCCGTTACGGCGCTTTTTTCGTTGTCGCTCAAACCGCTTATTGAACGGTCGGCGTCTCGCCCGCAGCCTGCATGCGCTGCAGCTCTTGCGCGTACAGGGCGTCGAAGTTCACTGGCGCCAGCATCAGGGCCGGGAACGAACCGCGGGTCACCAGGCTGTCCAGGGTTTCGCGAGCATACGGGAACAGGATGTTCGGGCAGAACGCACCCAGGGTGTGGCTCATCGAAGCCGCGTCCAGGTTCTTGATCAGGAAGATACCGGCCTGCTGCACTTCAGCGATGAAGGCCACTTCGTCGCCGTTTTTCACGGTCACGGACAGGGTCAGCACGACTTCGTAGAAATCGCCTTCCAGTTCTTTCTGACGGGTATTCAGATCCAGACCGACGGTCGGGTCCCACTGCTGGCGAAAGATCGCCGGGCTTTTCGGGGCTTCGAAGGACAGATCGCGTACGTAGATGCGCTGCAAGGAGAATTGCGGTGCGGTTTCTTCTTCGCTGGCTGCAGTGTTCTGTTGGTCAGTCATCTCAGATCCTTTCTGATCTTGGGTCTTTTAGGGATTGCTGTACGTGGGTGCAGCCGTTCAGGCCTTGAGCAGCGCGTCGAGCTTGCCGGCGCGCTCCAGGGCATACAAATCATCACAACCGCCGATGTGCTTGTCGCCGATCCAGATCTGCGGCACGGAGGTGCGTCCGGCCTTCTGGCTCATGGCAGCACGAATCTGCGGCTTGCCATCGACCTTGATCTCTTCGAAGGCCACACCTTTGTTCGCGAGCAATTGCTTGGCTCGCATGCAATAAGGGCAGTAATCGCTGGAGTAGACGATGACTTCGCTCATATCACTTCACCAACGGCAGGTTGTCGCCTTTCCAGCTGGAGATCCCGCCGGACAGCTTGGCGGCGGTGAAGCCGGATTTCATCAGCTCGCGAGCGTGGGTACCAGCGGTCTGGCCCAGGGCGTCCACCAGAATGATGGTCTTGGCCTTGTGCTTTTCCAGCTCACCGGCACGCGCAGCCAGCTTGTCTTGAGGAATGTTGATCGCGCCAACGATATGACCGGCGGCGTAATCTTTCGCCGGACGGATGTCCACCACCACGCCTGCGTCCTTGTTGACCAATGCGGTCAGCTCGCCAGTGCTCAGGCTTTTACCGCCGCCCTGCATCGTGTGCGCCAGCAGCAGAGCCAGCAGTACGACGAAGATACCGACAAGAATGTAGTGGTTAGTGGCAAATTCAATCAGGTGAGCAACCATCGAAGGAGGTTCCAGGGCGTTAAAATGTCGGCCAGTATACACAGCCACTATGGTGGGCCAAACCCCGTCCGGCGGTGACGCCGCAGGAACTTCGCTTTAAACTGCCACTCCCTTTTCCATCGCCCTCTTCTTTATTAGCCACGAGTGGATTCCATGACTACCACGCCTAAACCTTTGGTCCTGATGATTCTCGACGGCTTCGGTCACAGTGACAGCCACGAATCCAATGCCGTGTATGCGGCGAAGAAGCCTGTGCTCGATCGTCTGTGGGCCACGGTGCCGAACGGCCTGATCTCGGGCAGCGGCATGGACGTCGGTCTGCCGGACGGCCAGATGGGCAACTCCGAAGTCGGCCACATGAACCTCGGCGCCGGGCGCGTGGTGTATCAGGACTTCACGCGCGTGACCAAAGCGATCCGCGACGGCGAGTTTTTCGAGAACCCGACCATCTGCGCGGCTGTGGATAAAGCCGTGGCCGCCGGCAAAGCCGTGCATTTCATGGGCCTGCTGTCCGATGGCGGCGTGCACAGCCACCAGGATCACTTGATCGCCATGGCCGAACTGGCATTCAAGCGCGGCGCCGAAAAAATCTACCTGCACGCCTTTCTTGATGGCCGCGACACGCCGCCAAAGAGCGCCGCTTCGTCGATCGAACTGCTCGATGCGACGTTCCAGGCGCTCGGCAAGGGGCGCATCGCCAGCCTCATCGGTCGCTACTACGCGATGGACCGTGACAACCGTTGGGACCGTGTATCACAGGCCTACAACCTGATCGTCGACGGCAACGCCGAATTCAACGCCGCCACTGCTCAGGAAGGCCTCGACGCTGCCTACGCCCGTGGCGAAAGCGACGAATTCGTCAAAGCCACCACCATCGGCGAGCCGGTCAAGGTTGAAGACGGCGACGCCGTGGTGTTCATGAACTTCCGCGCCGACCGCGCCCGCGAGCTGAGCCGCGTGTTCGTCGAAGACGATTTCAAGGAATTCGAGCGCGCGCGCCAGCCAAAAGTGCAGTACGTCGGCTTGACCCAATACGCGGCCAGCATCCCGGCCCCGGCCGCCTTCGCTCCGGGCAGCCTGGAAAATGTACTTGGCGACTATCTGGCAAAAAACGGCAAGACCCAGCTGCGCATCGCCGAAACCGAAAAATACGCACACGTCACTTTCTTCTTTTCCGGTGGCCGTGAAGAACCGTTCCCGGGCGAAGAGCGCATTCTGATCCCGTCGCCGAAAGTCGCCACCTACGACCTGCAGCCGGAAATGAGTGCGCCGGAAGTGACTGACCGTATCGTCGACGCCATCGAACACCAGCGTTACGACGTGATCGTGGTCAACTACGCCAACGGCGACATGGTCGGCCACAGCGGCGTGTTCGACGCTGCGGTGAAAGCCGTGGAATGCCTGGACACCTGCGTCGGGCGCATCGTCGAGGCGCTGGAAAAAGTCGGCGGCGAAGCGCTGATCACCGCTGACCACGGCAACGTCGAAAAAATGGCCGATGAAGAAACCCACCAGGCGCACACCGCGCACACCACCGAGCCTGTGCCGTTCATTTATGTCGGCAAGCGTGACCTCAAGGTCCGTGAAGGCGGCGTACTGGCGGACGTGGCTCCGACCATGCTGATGCTGCTGGGCCTGGAAAAACCGGCGGAGATGACGGGTACCTCGATTCTGGTGTAATTCGCCAGATCAAACACCCCCAAACCCTGTGGGAGCTGGCTTGCCAGCGATAGCAATCTGACAGCCAACAGCTATGTTGAATGTGCAGACGCCATCGCTGGCAAGCCAGCTCCCACAGTGGTTTATGGGGTTTTCGAAATGGAAATGGGCCTCTGCGCCGCTCCAGTTATCACACAAGCCCAATTGGGCGTTTTTTTTGCAGCCCCGGGCGGGCATACTAGGCCGTCCATTACCCTGGTGCCGCCCGCCTCTATGCTCCGCGTCCTGATCGCCCTCGCTCTGACCTGCCTGCTCCAACCGGCCTTCGCTGACGAGCGCGCGCAAACCCAACAGCAGTTGGATGCCACGCGTCAGGACATTGCCGAGCTGAAAAAGCTGCTGGGCAAGCTGCAGGAAGAAAAATCCGGTGTGCAGAAAGAGCTCAAGGGCACTGAAACCGAGATGGGCAAGCTCGAGAAACAGGTCGATGCCCTGCAGAAAGAGCTGAAGAAGAGCGAATCCGAGCTGCAGCGACTCGATGCGGAGAAAAAAAAAACTCCAGAGCGCGCGCACTGAACAGCAGCGACTGATCGCCATCCAGGCCCGCGCGGCCTATCAGAACGGCCGTCAGGAATACCTCAAGCTGCTGCTCAACCAGCAGAATCCCGAGAAATTCGCCCGCACCCTCACCTATTACGATTACCTGAGCCAGGCCCGCCTGGAGCAGTTGAAGAACTTCAACGAAACCCTGCGCCAACTGGCCAATGTCGAAAAAGACATCGCCACGCAGCAGGCGCAATTGCTGGTGCAGAAAAGCAGCCTCGACAGCCAGCGCGACGAACTGGAAAAAGTCCGCAAGGAGCGCCAGCAAGTCCTCGCCAAGCTCAACGATGACGTGAAAGCCCGCGACCAGAAACTGGCCGCCCGCGAGCAGGATCAGGCAGACCTGTCTAAAGTCCTTAAAACCATTGAAGAAACCCTGGCCCGTCAGGCCCGTGAGGCAGAAGAAGCGCGGCAGAAAGCGCTGATCGCCCAGCAGGAAGCGGAAAAAAAGCGTTTGCGTGAGGCGCAGGCTGACACCAGCGACGCCCCACGAAAACCAGTCAAGTCAACGCCAGGCGCGCTGGTATCCAGCAGCGGCGAGACCTTCGGTGGCCCTTTTGCTGCAACCCGGGGAAAACTTCCGTGGCCGGTTGATGGTCGATTGCTGGCACGCTTCGGCGAAAGCCGTGGCGACGATGCCCGCACCAAGTGGGATGGCGTGATGATCAGCGCCGCCGCCGGCAGCCAGGTGCATGCCGTACACGGCGGACGCGTGGTGTTCGCCGACTGGTTGCGTGGCGCCGGGCTGCTGGTGATCCTCGATCACGGCAATGGTTATCTGAGTCTTTACGGTCACAACCAGACGCTGCTCAAGTCGGCCGGTGACGTGGTAAAAGCCGGTGAGTCGATCTCCACTGTGGGTAACAGTGGCGGTCAGGACACACCAGCGCTGTATTTCGCAATTCGTCAGCAGGGTCACCCGAGTGATCCGGCGCAATGGTGTCACGCGCAAGGATAAGCGCGTCGCCTAATTCAGGAGTTCGTTCGACATGCTGCATTTGTCCCGCCTTACCTCGCTGGCCCTGACGATCGCCCTGGTGATCGGCGCGCCTCTGGCGTTCGCCGCTCAACCGGCCCCGGCCGTCGCACCGGCAGGCACTGCCGCGACCGCCAAGGCACCGTTGCCGCTGGAAGAGTTGCGCACCTTTGCCGAGGTGATGGACCGGATCAAGGCCGCCTATGTCGAGCCGGTGGACGACAAGACCCTTTTGGAAAACGCGATCAAGGGCATGCTCAGCAACCTCGATCCGCACTCCGCCTATCTCGGCCCTGAAGACTTCACCGAACTGCAGGAAAGCACCAGCGGTGAATTCGGCGGCCTGGGCATCGAAGTCGGCTCCGAAGACGGTTTCATCAAAGTCGTCTCGCCGATCGACGACACCCCGGCGTCGAAGGCCGGCATTCAGGCCGGGGACTTCATCGTCAAGATCAACGGCCAGCCGACCCGTGGCCAGACCATGACCGAAGCCGTGGACAAGATGCGCGGCAAGATCGGCCAGAAAATCACCCTGACTCTGGTGCGCGATGGCGGTACGCCGTTCGACGTGACTCTGGCCCGCGCCGTGATTCAAGTGAAGAGCGTCAAGGCGCAGCTGCTGGAGTCGGGCTACGGCTACATCCGCATCACCCAGTTCCAGGTCAAGACCGGCGAAGAGGTCTCCAAGGCCCTGGCCAAGCTGCGCAAGGATAACGGCAAGAAGCTCAACGGCATCATCCTCGACCTGCGCAACAACCCGGGCGGGGTGCTGCAAGCCGCCGTGGAAGTGGTCGACCATTTCATCAAGAAAGGCCTGATCGTCTACACCAAAGGCCGGATCGCCAACTCCGAACTGCGCTTCTCCGCCACCGGCAAGGACGAAAGCGAAGCGGTACCAATGGTCGTGCTGATCAACGGTGGCAGCGCCTCGGCTTCGGAAATTGTCGCCGGCGCCCTGCAGGACCAGAAACGCGCCGTGGTCATGGGCACCACCAGTTTCGGCAAAGGCTCGGTGCAAACCGTGCTGCCGCTGAACAACGACCGCGCGCTGAAGATCACCACCGCGCTGTACTTCACGCCGAACGGCCGCTCGATCCAGGCGCAGGGCATCGTCCCGGACATCGAAGTGCGCAAGGCCAAGATCACCAACGAAGCCGACGGCGACTACTTCAAGGAAGCCGACCTGCAAGGTCACCTGGGCAACGGCAACGGCGGCGCGGACAAGCCGACCGGTTCCGGTGCGAAGGCCAAGGCCATGCCGCAGGATGACGATTACCAGTTGGCCCAGGCGCTGAGCCTGCTCAAAGGGCTGAGCATCACATCCGGCCGTTGAGGATGTCGTTGCGTTTCTTCTTCGTCCTGCTGTGCTGTCTGGCGGGTGCTGCTCACGCAGAACCTGCCAGAACCACCCCGCCCAAAGCCTACCTGACGCTGATCATCGACGACCTGGGGCAGAACCTGCCCCGGGATCGCCGCGTGCTGGCCCTGCCCGGACCGGTGACCACAGCGATCATGCCCGACACGCCGCACGCTACCGAATTCGCCCGCGAAGCCCATCGCGCCGGCAAGATCGTGATTCTGCACATGCCGATGGACCCGGCCACCGGCCCTTACGCCTGGCATCCCGAACTGCCGCTCGAGGAACTGCAAAAGCGCCTCGACGCTGCCTTCAAAATGGTCCCCTACACCGCTGGCATCAACAACCACATGGGCAGTCGCATGACCGCTCAGCCGCTGGCGATGGCGTGGCTGATGGGTGAGTTGCAGCGCCGGCACAAGTTCTTCGTCGACAGCCGCACCAGTGCGCAGACCGTGGCGGCGCAACAGGCACAGAAGATCGATCTGGCGAGTGTTTCGCGGGATGTGTTCCTTGATGACGAGCGCACCGAAGCCGCCATCTTCACCCAACTGCAGACCGCCATCAGTCTGGCGCGCAAGCAGGGTTCGGCGGTGATGATCGGTCACCCGTATCCGCAGACCCTGGCCGTACTGGAACGTGAATTGCCGAAGCTCAAGGCACAAGGCATCGAGTGGATCGACATCAAGCAGATGATCAGCGTGCGCAGCAATCGCGCCACCGCCGCCCATGGCAAGGACGGCGTCTACCGTTGAACAGCCTCGCCCGCTATACATAATTACCGCCAAACGGCCCGCTCACGGCCGGATAGTGAGCCCTGCAACCGTGACGACTCTTCCCGAGTCGTCTTTCACTATCAGGGCTGATTATGAGTACCGAAGACAAGGACGCAGGCGTCCCGCAACAGGCAAAACCGATCACGCTGGACAATCTGCTGATCAACTTCACGACTGATTTCCAGCGCATCTGGGACAGCAGCGGATCGAAAGCGGCACCCGGGAGCTTTTGGCGCCCGACCCCCTCTCCCGAGATGCTGCCGGGTTACTTTCCGTTAGGCGATGTCGTGGTGGGCAGCCACGACAACATCAACGCAAAACACATCGTGGCCGTTGTCAGCGAGCGCGAGACCGACCCGACAAAAGCCAGAGCCCTCAGCGCGCCCCTCGACTTTGAACAAGTCTGGAAGGATACCGGCTCGGGCGCCAAAACCAACTGCACGGTCTGGCGACCGCTGCCCCCGGCCGGCTACGTTGCCTTGGGCCAGGTTTGCTCCAGCGGCGACGACAAGCCACTGCTCAGTAGCGTGCGCTGCGTCCGGGCCGATCTGGTGATCGCTTCAACGGTCGGCAATATGCTCTGGAGCGACAAGGGCAGCGGTGCACGGCAAAGTTTCAGCGCCTGGAGCGTCACGCCGCCCAGCGCACCGCCGGGAGACATTCACTTCGCACCGGGCACCTTCGTTGCGGCAGACAGTTTCAACCGACCACAGGCCGAGGTCAGTGTCTTTGCCTTGCGGATGCAGATCGCGCCGCTGATCAAATCATCGCCAGTGTTGCCGGCGCTCCGCGCAGCGGACGCTCCGCAAACCAACGGAGCGGCCTCCCTCGCTCAAGTGGTGGAACTTCCGTGGTTCGTAGTCAAGGATGACCTGTCACCGCTCGAACAATTACGCACCACGCCCTTCTATCGCCTGGAAAGAACCGACCAGTATTATCTGGTCGGGAGCGGACACAATACGGGCGACAAGGCGCGGGCATTCAAGTGGACTGCGCAACGGCTGCAGAATCCGAAGGTGCTGCGCCTGTTCACCCAGGTTACCGCCATCAGTTTTGTGAGCGCCTGGGCAACAAAGGGCGACGTCCATCCGTCACTGCCATTCTCGGCGAGACTCGACCGCCAGTTCACGCACTGCGAAACCTCAACCAGCGGCTGGCTGACACCGTTCGTCTGCCACGTCCTCGCCATGGCCGACAAAGGCAAATTTGTCGCGGCTTATCAGCAGGAAAGCTTCTACGAGCTGCTTCGTGCAGATGGCTCGCAAGCCGGGATCAACCTCGGCTACACCCAGTACGAGAGCCTGGAACTGCTGCAGTATCCGTCGCACGAATGCATCCATGAAGCCGCGGACAAAGCGTTGCCGACAGCTACAGATAGCGCCCCATGATTTCGTCGACCACACCGTCCTTGCGCATCTGATCCAGCGCCGCCTGCAGCCTGGCGACCGTTGCATCCGACACGTCCTTGTTCAGCGCCAGGTACAACTCGGCGCTGTTGAAGCGCAATACGGTCTTGAGTCCGGTCACCCCGTCCTGCCGCGCCAGGTAACGCCCGGCAGGATCACCGGTGGCCCACAGGTCGATCTGGCCGTTGACCAGTTTCTTTGCGTTGTCCTGATCGCGCAGGACGACCACCGGCTTCAAGCCTTGCTTGGCCAGGGTCTCGGCAATTGCGTCGCCCTTGTAGGCACCGATCTTGTATTTGCGCGCATCGCTGAGGGTTTCGAGGGTGATCTTGCTGTCGGCCCTGGCCAACATGATCCAGTCGTCCGGACCGATCGGACCGACCCACTTGAACAGGTTTTCGCGATCCGGCAGGCGCGCCATCACGAAAGCACCGTAACCGGGATTTTCCAGTGCCAGTTTGTAGACCCGCTCCCACGGAAAGCGCAGCGTCAGGCTGTAGGTGAGCCCGGCACGCTTGAACATTTCACGCACGATGTCGGCGGCAATGCCGTTGATGTTCTCGCCCTTGGCGAAATTCTTGCCGTCTTTCGCCATGTTGTAGGGCGGAAAGTTTTCGGTGAGGAGCACCAGATCGGTGTCGGGACTGTTTTCGGCCCGCGCCGTGTTGAGCAACAACACAGAAGCACTGGCGAGAACAAGAAGCAGGCGTTTGATCATGTCGGGCTACCGGAATCCATGGCGTGCCCAAGAGTGCCTTGGGTACGCCATGCTGTCCACTGGCCTGTACGGTTTAGCGCATCACAATGCCGCGTTTGGCCATATACGCTTTCGCTTCCTGCACGGTGTATTCGCCGAAGTGGAAAATACTCGCCGCCAGCACCGCGCTGGCGTGGCCTTCGAGGATGCCGTCGGCCAGATGCTGCAGGTTGCCGACACCGCCGGAAGCGATCACCGGAATGCCCAGCGCATCGCTGATCGCGCGAGTCACGCCGAGGTCGAAGCCGTTTTTCATGCCGTCCTGATCCATGCTGGTCAGCAGGATCTCACCGGCACCGAGGCCTTCCATCTTCTTCGCCCACTCGACTGCATCGAGACCGGTCGGTTTGCGCCCGCCGTGGGTGAAGATTTCCCAACGCGGGGTTTCACCCGGGCCGGAGACCTTCTTCGCGTCGATAGCGACGACGATGCATTGCGAGCCGAAATGCTGCGCCGCTTCACCGACGAATTCCGGGTTGAACACCGCTGCGGTATTGATCGAGACCTTGTCCGCACCGGCGTTGAGCAGGTTGCGGATGTCCTGCACGGTGCGCACGCCGCCGCCCACGGTCAGCGGAATGAACACCTGGCTGGCCATGCGCTCGACGGTATGCAGCGTGGTGTCGCGGCCATCGACGCTGGCGGTGATGTCGAGAAAGGTAATCTCGTCGGCACCCTGCTCGTCATAACGACGGGCGATTTCCACCGGATCGCCGGCATCGCGGATGTTCTCGAACTTCACACCTTTGACGACCCGGCCGTTGTCCACGTCCAGGCAAGGGATGATGCGTTTGGCCAGCGCCATGGTCAGTCCTCAGCCTTGGTACGAATCGCAGAAAGCTTGCGCTTCGGCGACGTCGAGGGTGCCTTCGTAGATCGCCCGGCCAGTGATTGCGCCAATGATGCCCGGCGCCTTGGCGTCGAGCAGCGACTTGATGTCACCCAGATTGTGGATACCGCCGGAGGCAATCACCGGGATCTTCGTCGCAGCAGCCAGCGCAGCGGTGAACGGTACGTTGCAGCCCTGCATCATGCCGTCTTTGGCGATGTCGGTATAAACGATCGACGAGACGCCGTCGGCTTCAAACTGCCTGGCCAGATCGATGACTTGCACGGTGCTGATTTCCGCCCAGCCGTCGGTGGCGACGAACCCGTCTTTGGCATCCAGGCCGACAATGATCTTGCCCGGGAACGCGCGGCAGGCCTCAGCGACGAACGCCGGATCTTTAACGGCTTTGGTGCCGATGATCACGTAGCTCACGCCCGCCTTGACGTAGTGCTCGATGGTTTCCAGCGAGCGAATGCCGCCGCCGATCTGGATCGGCAGGTTCGGGTAGCGTTTGGCAATCGCGGTCACCACTTCGCCGTTGACCGGCTGGCCTTCGAATGCGCCGTTCAGATCGACCAGATGCAGACGGCGGCAACCGCCCTCCACCCACTTGGCAGCCATGCTCACCGGGTCCTCGGAGAACACTGTGGAATCTTCCATGCGGCCCTGGCGCAGACGTACGCAGGCACCGTCTTTAAGATCGATAGCGGGAATAATCAGCATCTGGCAAAGCCTTCAAATTTGAATGTTCAG
>NZ_JABULD010000527.1:0-5478 GCF_014060985.1 Pseudomonas sp. MD195_PC81_125 | reverse complement strand
CGGATGTATTCCTCGAGCAGCTTCTTCTCTTCTCCAGAAAGCGAGCGGCTTTCCAGAAGATCGGCGCGTCGTTCATAGGTCCGACCAAGGGACTGCTGTAAACGCCAACGCCGGATATGCGCGTGATTGCCACTTAGCAACACGTCGGGAACACGCTGATCCGCATACACCTCAGGTCGGGTGTAGTGCGGGCAATCCAGCAGACCATCCGTAAAGGAATCTTCCTCAGCGGAATCCACATGCCCTAAAGCTCCGGGCAGCAGTCGTGTAACCGCATCGATCATGACCATGGCCGGCAGCTCGCCGCCAGACAATACATAGTCACCAATCGACCACTCTTCATCGACATGAGCCTCAATAAAGCGCTCGTCAATGCCTTCATAGCGGCCGGCAATCAGGATCAATGCATCCGATTTTGCCAGTTCGCGTACCGCCGACTGAGTCAGTTGACGGCCTTGGGGGGACAGGTAAATCACCTTCGCCGCCTCCCCGGCTGCTGCCTTGGCCTGAACCAGAGCATCTTCCAGGGGCTTGATCTTCATCACCATGCCCGGACCACCACCAAACGGGCGATCGTCCACAGTGTGATGCCGATCCGTCGTGTAATCCCGCGGATTCCAACAGGTCAGCTGCAACAGCCCCTGTTTGACCGCACGACTGGTAATGCCGTACTCACTGATGGCCGAGAACATCTCGGGGAACAACGTTATGACGTCTACGCGCAGGCTGGCCATTGCTTAGAAGTCCGCGTCCCATTCCACCCTCATCACGCCTGCATCCAGATCGATTGTCAGCACGCATTGCTCCGTGTAGGGCAACAACCGCTCACGATCATCCAGGCTGCCCGCGCAGGGCTTGACCACCAATACATCGTTCGCGCCGGTCTCCAACAGGTGATCAACCTTGCCGAACAATTGCTCGTCCTGGTTGATGACGCTCAGACCTTGCAACTGGTACCAGTAGTACTCGTCGCCTGTCAGGTTGGGCAAAAGGCTTCGCGAGATGCAAATCTCATAACCGCTCAGAAGACGGGCTTCATCGCGATCGTCGAGGCCTTTGAGCTTGGCAACCAGATCCTTTTGAGTGGATCGGCCGCTGACCAGCTCGACCTGTTTCACCACGCCTTCACGCCGAAGCGTCCAGTTGCGGTAGTCCAACAGGTTTTCAATCGGATCGGTAAAGGAAAAGACCTTCACCTCGCCGCGAACGCCGTGAACCGAAAAAATCTTGCCGACAACGATCAGGTCATCAGCTTTTTCTGGCGTCGCGCTCATACTGCTCAGGCTGCAGCCTTGGCAGATTCCTTCAGCAACTGAGCAACACGCTCAGAAGGCTGTGCACCAACGCTCAGCCAGTAGGCTACGCGCTCTTGGTTAACGGACAGACGGATTTCCTGACCACGGGCAACAGGGTTGAAGAAACCAACCTGTTCTTTGTGGGAGCCGTCACGCGGGTTACGCGAGTCGGTTACGGTCAGGTGGTAAAACGGGCGCTTTTTGGAGCCGCCAAGGGCAAGACGGATTGTTAGCATGTGAACATCGTTCCTGTAGTCGGTGCTGCAAATCTAAATGCACAGCGGGCATGGGTGCCCGAAAGGCCGCATATTCTAAGGAATATCCGGACTTTTGCAAATGACTTTTTCCGGCGCCTATGGCATGCCGTGCGGATTTGCATGTAGAGCCGTCGATGAAAACGGCCGGTCAGCTCCCGCCAAGTGCGGGTTTGCTGTTGATCCTGCATCCTTGCAGGGTCTGCGCCGGTGCGACGACCGGCGAAGTCTGAGTGTCCTGTATCACATTTTCGGCATGCCGCCGCCGGGCAACATACCGCCCATGCCGCGCATCATTTTCGCCATACCGCCTTTGGCGGTGAATTTCTTCATCATCTTCTGCATCTGCTTGTGCTGCTTGATCAAGCGACCGATGTCCTGCACCTGGGTGCCGGAACCCATGGCGATCCGGCGTTTGCGCGAGCCGCTGATCAGCTCAGGGTCGCGACGCTCGGCCGGGGTCATGGAGTTGATGATGGCTTCCATCTGCTTGAACTGTTTCTCTGCCGCGTTCTGGGCATTGCCCATTTGCGACAGGTTGACGCCGCCAATGCTCGGCAGCTTGTCCATGAGCCCGCCGAGGCCGCCCATGTTCTTCATTTGTTGCAGCTGATCGCGGAAGTCTTCGAGGTCGAAGCCCTTGCCCTTCTTCAGCTTCTTGGCCAGCTTGTCGGCCTTGTCCTTGTCGAGGGTCGCTTCAGCCTGTTCGATCAGGCTAAGCACGTCACCCATGCCGAGGATCCGCGAAGCGATACGCTCAGGATGGAACGGATCGAGCGCTTCGCTCTTCTCGCCCATACCGATGAACTTGATCGGCTTGCCGGTGATCGCGCGTACCGACAGTGCCGCACCGCCCCGGGCATCGCCGTCGACCTTGGTCAGGATCACACCGGTCAGCGGCAGCGCATCACCGAAGGCCTTGGCCGTGTTGGCGGCGTCCTGACCGGTCATGGCGTCGACCACGAACAGGGTTTCGACCGGTTTGATCGCGGCGTGCAGCGCCTTGATCTCGCCCATCATCTCTTCGTCGATGTGCAGACGACCGGCGGTGTCGACAATGACCACGTCGATGAATTTGAGTTTTGCTTCTTTAATAGCCGCGTTGGCGATGTCGACCGGCTTCTGGCTCAGATCGGACGGGAAGAACGTCACGCCGATGTCGTTGGCCAGGGTTTCCAGCTGCTTGATAGCCGCCGGGCGGTAGATGTCCGCCGACACGACCATCACCGACTTCTTCTTGCGCTCTTTAAGGAAGCGCGCGAGTTTGCCGGCGGTGGTGGTTTTACCGGCACCCTGCAGACCGGCCATCAGAATGACGGCGGGCGGCACGGCGCTCAGGTTCAAGTCTTCGTTGGCCGCGCCCATCAGGCTTTCGAGTTCGGCCTGGACGATCTTCACGAATGCCTGGCCCGGCGTCAGGCTGCGCGACACCTCGGTGCCGACAGCGCGCTCCTTGACCGAATTGACGAAGTCCTTGACCACCGGCAGGGCGACGTCGGCTTCGAGCAACGCCATGCGCACTTCGCGCAAGGTGTCTTTGATATTGTCTTCAGTCAGCTTCGCCTTGCCGGTGACATGGCGCAGCGTCTGCGAGAGACGGTCGGTTAAGTTTTCAAACATTGCGCGATCCTTTCAGGCCCTGTGTAGACCGGGATAATGGCGGCCCAGACCGGATTCAACATGTGCTCGGCGAGCCTGCGGCGTGGGCAGGTCGCGGATTATAGCGAAGACTGCGTCGGGCGGACACCTCGCACTTTCGTGGTGTGGCGGTTCTATGCCAAACTCAGCGCCTTTCGGGCCTGCCTAACAGGATTTATGCTCCCCTTGTCACCCAGTTTGCTGACTACCATCGCCGCCGCGCTTCTTTATGCCGCTGCGACCCTTTATCAGGGCACCCGCCTGGCCTCCGGCGCCAAGGCGAACAAGCGCCTGCTGGTTACGCTCGGCATCCTCGCCGTGCTCGCCCACAGCGCCAGCCTGCTCACTCACCTGCTGACCCCGATCGGCCTGGGCCTGGACTTCTTCAGCGCCGCCAGCCTGATCGCCGCGGCCGTCATCGCCCTGACGCTGCTGGCCTGCTCGCGGATCCCGGTGGAAAACCTCCTGGTGCTGCTGTTCCCGCTCGGCGCGGCGACGGTGTTGCTGGCGCAGTTCGCGCCGGCCGGTACGGTGCAGATCATCGACGAAGAGCCGGGCATCCTCGCCCACATCCTGCTGTCGATCCTCGCCTACGGCATGTTCACCATCGCGGTATTCCAGGCCTTGCTGCTGCTGGTGCAGGATCACCAGCTCAAGCACAAGCACCCGTCGGGCCTGATCAAGAACTTCCCGCCGCTGCAAACCATGGAAAGCCTGTTGTTCGGCTTTCTCTGGGCCGGCTGGACGCTGCTGTCGCTGTCGCTGATCTCCGGCTGGCTGTTCGTCGAGAACCTGTTCGCCCAGCATCTGGTGCACAAGACCCTGCTGGCGTGTCTGGCCTGGGTGGTGTTCAGCGTGCTGCTGTGGGGGGCGCAATCGCCTCGGCTGGCGCGGCCACAAGGCGATTCGCTGGACCCTCGCCGGTTTCTGCCTGCTGATGTTGGCGTATTTCGGCAGCAAACTGGTTCGTGAATACATCCTGCACATCTGACGGGCGGCATAAATGGACGGTTTGCCCATAGGGCCGATGCTCGCTGTATTTGTCCTACTGATTTTATGGTCGGGACTCTTTACCGCCGTCGAAATCGCGCAGCAGCACTTGCTCGCGCAACGCACCGCCTCGCGCGCCAGCGATAAACCGCTGGCGAAGCTGAGCTTCCCGCTCGACAGTCTGATCCTGTGCAACACCCTGTGCCGCGCCCTTGCGGTGGTCATTGCCACGCTGCTGGCAATCTTCCTTTGCGAAGAAAATGGCCCGTGGGCAGCCTGCCTCGGCGCCGCTGCCGTGTTGCTGGTGTTTGCCGATTACTTCCCGCGCACGGTGGCCCAGCGCTATCCGGAGGCCGTGCTGTCCTTCGGCAATACCCTGCTGGCCGTTCCGCTGAAGATTCTTTATCCGCTGGCCTGGCTGCTGAGCCGCATCAGCGGTTTGCTGCTGCGTCCCTTCGCGCGCAAAACCCAAGTGGTGCAGCAAAGCGAAGACGAAGAACCTGCCGACCCGAACGACGACCCGGAACACCCGTCTCGCGCCCACCCGGTTTCCGGGATCCACGCGCTGGACAACATCACGGTCAACGACATTCTGGTGCCGCGCAGCGATGTCGACGGTATCAACCTCGACGACTCGATCGAGGAGATCATCGAACAACTGCGCCACAACAAACGCACGCGCCTGCCGGTGTTCCACAGCGACATCAACCAGGTCGAAGCAGTGCTCAACACCCGACAAATCCGCCATCTGCTCAACGATGGCGAGCTGACCCGAGAAGCGCTGCTGGCCGCCAGCTACGAACCGTACTTCGTTCCGGAAAGCACGCCGCTGCAACTGCAACTGCTCAATTTCCACAAGCAGCAGCGCCGGCTGGGCATGGTGGTGGACGAGTACGGCGAAGTGCTGGGCATCGTTACCCTGGAAGACATTCTCGAAGAGATCGTCGGCGAATTCGAAAGCGAGCACAGCCTCGACAACCCGCACATCCATCCGCAGCCCGACGGGCGCATGGTGATCGACGGCACCGCGTCGATTCGCGAGTTGAACAAATGCCTGGGCTGGCATTTGCCGAGCGACGGGCCGAAAACCCTCAACGGCCTGGTGACCGAGGCGCTGGAAACCATTCCGGACAGCGCGGTGTGCCTGAAGATCGGGCGTTATCGGCTGGAGATTCTCGAAACCGAGGACAACCGGGTGAGCAAGGTGCTGATCTGGCATACGAGCTCGGTGCCTGCTCTGGTACCGGCCAGATAAAAGATCAAAAGATCGCAGCCTTCGGCAGCTCCTACATTTTGGAATG
>NZ_JABULD010000349.1:0-22136 GCF_014060985.1 Pseudomonas sp. MD195_PC81_125 | reverse complement strand
CTGAGCGGGGGTCTTTTTGGTTTTCCGCGACGGCTTACGGACGCTTGCGATTGCTGATCAGCGTACCCACACCGGTATCGGTGAAGATTTCCAGCAGGATCGCGTTCGGTACGCGACCGTCGATGATCAGCGAGCTGCCGACGCCGCCCTGAACCGCTTCCAGCGCACAGCGGATCTTTGGCAGCATGCCGCCGTAGATGGTGCCGTCGGCGATCAGGTCGTCGACCTGCTGGGTGCTCAGGCCGGTCAACACAGTGCCCGACTTGTCCATCAGGCCGGCGATGTTGGTCAGCAGCATCAGCTTCTCGGCTTTCAGCGCCTCGGCGACCTTGCCGGCCACCAGGTCAGCGTTGATGTTGTACGACTCGCCGTTCTCACCGACGCCGATGGGCGCGATCACCGGTATGAAGTTGCCTTTGACCAGCAGATTCAACAGTTCAGTGTTGATCCCGACCACTTCACCGACCTGACCGATGTCGATGATTTCCGGCTGGGTCATCTCCGGAGTCTGGCGGGTGACGGTCAGTTTCTTCGCACGAATCAGACCGGCGTCTTTACCGGTCAGGCCGATGGCGCTGCCACCGTGGCGGTTGATCAGGTTGACGATGCTTTTGTTGACCTGACCGCCGAGGACCATTTCCACCACGTCCATGGTCGCCGCGTCAGTGACGCGCATGCCATCGACAAAGTGGCTTTCGATCGACAGGCGTTTGAGCAGATCACCGATCTGCGGGCCGCCGCCGTGAACCACCACCGGGTTGATGCCCACGGCTTTCATCAAGACGATGTCGCGGGCGAAGCCGGTTTTCAGCTCCTCGCTTTCCATCGCGTTGCCGCCGTATTTGATCACCAGAGTCTTGCCGACATAACGTCGGATGTAAGGCAACGCTTCGGACAGGACCTGGGCGGTGTGGGCGGCGGCTTCGCGTTCGAGGGTCATTCAGGGCTCCGGGTGAATCAGAACGGTAGTTGGAGATCAGGTGCAACGCGTTTCAGTTGGGTGTGGAACACCGCCTTGATACGCGCAAGTTCTGCCTCGTCATCGGCCTCGAAACGCAGCACCAGCACCGGTGTGGTGTTGGAGGCGCGCACCAGGCCCCAGCCTTTGGCGTAATCGACTCGCACGCCGTCGATGGTGGTCAGGTCAGCGCCTGGACCCCACTGTGCGTCGTGCAGTGCATCAATGATGCTGAATTTGCTCTCTTCGGTCACATGGATATTGATTTCCGGCGTAGAAATATCGTTCGGGAAGGTCGCAAACAGCTCTTCGGCGGTGGATTTTTCCTTGCTGAGGATCTCCAGCAGCCGTGCGGCGCTGTAAATACCGTCGTCGAAACCGAACCAGCGCTCCTTGAAGAAGATGTGCCCGCTCATCTCGCCGGCCAATAGAGCGCCGGATTGTTTCATTTTCTTTTTGATCAACGAATGACCGGTCTTCCACATTAGCGGGCGACCGCCGTACTCCTTGATCAGCGGCACCAGACGGCGGGTGCATTTGACGTCGAAGATGATTTCCGCATCGGGATTGCGCGCCACCACGTCGCGGGCAAACAGCATCAGCAGGCGATCCGGGTAGACGATGCTGCCGGTGTTGGTCACCACGCCGACACGGTCGCCGTCGCCGTCGAAGGCCAGGCCGAGATCGGCGTTGGTTTCCTTGACCTTGGCGATCAGGTCGACGAGGTTCTCGGGTTTGCCCGGGTCCGGGTGGTGGTTGGGGAAGTTGCCGTCGACTTCGCAGAACAGCGGAATGACTTCGCAGTTCAGCGCTTCGATCAGTTGCGGGGCGATCACGCCAGCCGCACCGTTGCCGCAGTCGACCACGACTTTCAGGCGTCGGGCCAGTTTGACGTCCTTGACGATTTCAGTGGTGTAGCGGTCGAGGATTTCGACCTGGGTCACGCTGCCCTGACCGCTGGTCAGGTCATTGGTCTTGATGCGCTCGTGCAGCACCTGGATCTGCTCGTTGGCGAGGGTGTCGCCGGCGATCACGATCTTGAAGCCGTTGTAGTTCGACGGGTTGTGGCTGCCGGTGAGCATTACGCCAGACTTGCCGGCCAGCACGTTCGCCGCGTAGTACAGCGCCGGGGTCGGAACCAGGCCAACGTCGCTGACATGGCAGCCGCTTTCGGCGATACCGCGGATCAGTTCGGCAACCAGCTCCGGGCCGGACAGGCGACCGTCACGACCGACCGACACGTTCGGTTCGCCCTGGGCCAGGCTCTGCGAGCCGATGGCGCGGCCGATCCAATAAGCGGTTTCAGTATTGAGGAATTCCGGCACGGTGCCGCGAATGTCGTAGGCACGGAAGATGCTGTCGGGAAGCTTCGGGGCGATCTTGGCTGGGGTGCTCATCTGCACAAATGCTCCATCTCGAAAAGGGCGGGACAGACCGACGATTCACTCGGCGGCAGGCTCAAACTGAAGGGTATGACGGCGTTTTCCACAGAGAGTTCGTGGTGTGAAAGGGCCATGACGCCTCGGCTGGCGTGGCTTTTGGCCGGCAAAACCTTGATTTTCGGTGTTAAAACCTGCTGTCGAAAATGCACAAATTTGTGGTGAGGGGATTTATCCCCGATGGCTGCGCAACAGATCCAAAAGTCTTGGGGCCGCTTCGCAGCCCATCGGGGATAAATCCCCTCGCCACAATAATGTTTCAGGGTTATTTAGTGCCGGTATGACCGAAGCCGCCCGCGCCGCGCTCGGTTTCGACGAACTCTTCCACCATTTCGAAGTGCGCCTGTACTACCGGCACCAGCACCAGTTGCGCCAGGCGCTCGCCGACGGTCATGGTGAAGTCGCTCTGGCCACGGTTCCAGCAGGACACCATCAGCGGGCCCTGGTAGTCCGAGTCGATCAGGCCGACGAGGTTGCCCAGCACGATGCCGTGCTTGTGGCCCATGCCCGAGCGCGGCAGGATCAGCGCGGCGAGGTTCGGGTCGCCGATGTAGACCGACAGACCGGTAGGGATCAGCACGGTTTCACCCGGCTTGATCACGATGTCCTGCTCCAGCATGGCGCGCAGGTCGAGGCCGGCGGAGCCCGGGGTGGCGTATTGTGGCAGCGGGAATTCGGTACCGATGCGGGGGTCGAGGATCTTGGCTTGCAAAGCGTGCATGTAAATTAAACCTGGTTCAGACGTTCGGCGATAAAAGTGACCAGTTGGCGAGCGATCTTGCCCTTGCTGGTCTGGGCGAAAACGGTGGCGTGAAGCTCACGGTCGATCACGCTGCAGGCGTTTTCTTCGCTGTTGAACCCGATGCTCGGATTGGCCACGTCGTTGGCGACGATCAAATCGAGATTCTTGTCTTTCAGCTTGCGTGCAGCGTAGTCGAGCAGGTGTTCGGTCTCGGCGGCGAAGCCGACACTGAACGGACGGTCGGGACGGGTCGCGATGGTGGCCAGGATGTCCGGGTTACGCACCATTTGCAGGACGAAGCCGTCGCCGCTTGTAGGGTCTTTCTTGAGTTTTTGCGGGGCAACGACTTCCGGACGGTAGTCCGCTACCGCAGCCGAGGCGATAAACACGTCACACGGGATCGCGGCTTCGCAGGCCGCGAGCATGTCCCGCGCACTGACCACGTCGATGCGCGTGACGCGATCCGGCGTTGGCAGGTGTACCGGGCCGCTGATCAGCGTCACGCGGGCGCCGGCTTCCACCGCGGCTTCGGCGAGGGCAAAGCCCATTTTCCCGGAGCTGTGGTTGGTGATGTAGCGCACCGGGTCGATGTTTTCCTGGGTCGGGCCGGCGGTGATCACTACGTGCTTGCCGGTCAGTGCCTGACGCTGGAAGCAGTCCGCCGCACACTGCGCCAGATCGGTGGCTTCCATCATCCGGCCCATGCCGACGTCGCCGCAAGCCTGACTGCCGGAGGCCGGGCCAAAGGTCTTCAGGCCACGGCTTTCAAGCAGTTGCAGGTTGGCTTGGGTCGCCGGATCGCGCCACATGGCCTGGTTCATTGCCGGCGCGACGGCCACTACGGCGTCGGTAGCAAGAACCAGCGTGGTCAGCAAATCGTTGGCGATGCCCTGGGCCAGACGGGCGATCAGGTCGGCGGTGGCCGGGGCGATCAATACCAGATCGGCCCACTTGGCCAGCTCGATGTGGCCCATCGCCGCTTCGGCAGCCGGGTCGAGCAAATCGAGGTGAACCGGGTGCCCGGACAGGGCCTGCATGGTCAGCGGGGTGATGAACTCGGCGCCGCCATGGGTCATGACCACGCGCACTTCGGCACCCTGGTCGATCAGGCGACGAACCAGATCGGCACTCTTGTAGGCTGCAATGCCGCCGCCGACGCCCAGAACGATGCGTTTCCGATACAGCCGCTGCATAGGTCTGCCTTTCATTTCGTGGTTGATACGTGGCGAAACCCCCTCCCCAGGGTGAATTCGCCCGCAAAAAAGATGGGCTACGATATCACAGCGACCGCTACGGAACAGCGGCGCCCACAGACAAGGAACGTGTATGAGTATTCGCGATTGGCCGGCGGCGGAGCGGCCGCGAGAAAGGTTGTTGGAACAGGGCCCTGCGAGCCTTTCAGACGCCGAGTTACTGGCGATTTTTTTGCGTACGGGAGTCGCTGGAAAAAGCGCAGTGGACCTGGCGCGACACTTGTTGAATCAGTTCGGCAGCCTGCGTTTGTTGCTTGAGGCCGATCAGGAAGCATTCAGCAAACAGTTGGGGCTGGGGCCCGCAAAGTTTGCGCAGTTGCAGGCTGCCCAAGAAATGAACCGCCGGTATCTGGCCGAGCGCTCACGTAGAGAGCCGGCACTGGAGAATCCACAGGCTGTTCGGGATTACCTCAAATCCATGCTGCGCCATGAGCCCCACGAGGTGTTTGGCTGCCTGTTTCTTGATTCCAAGCATCAAGTGCTGACGTTCGAGGCGCTATTTCGCGGCTCGATCGACAATACCAGCGTGCATCCCCGGGAAGTGGTGAAGCGCTCATTGGCCAACAACGCGGCGGCGGTGATTCTCTGCCACAACCATCCATCGGGGAACAGCGATCCGAGCCAGGCGGATCGGCAACTGACCAAGCGTTTGCAGAAGGCTCTGGATCTGATTGATGTGCGGGTGCTCGATCACTTTATCGTCGGCGATGGCGAACCGCTGTCGATGGCGGAGTGTGGCTGGATGTAGATCCGGTGGGAGAATGCAAAACCCTGTGGGAGCTGGCTTGCCAGCGATGGCGGCGGCACATTCAGCACAATGCTGTCTGTCAGTCCACTATCGCTGGCAAGCCAGCTCCCACAGGTTTTGTGTTGTGGTGGGTTATTTCAGGTTGACCTTGGAGTAGTCCTGCCGCCCAAACGGGCTGACGGAGTAACCCTGAACGTCTTTACGCGTCAGCGCATAGGCGGTCGGGTGGGCCAGTGGCAACCACAGCGCCTGCTGCTGAATCTGCGCCTGCGCCTGCTCGTAGAGTTTGGTGCGCACGCCCTGTTCGCTGGTGGTCTTGCCAGCGCTGATCAGCTTGTCCAGGTCGGCATTGCAGTAGCGGGCGAAGTTGGTGCCGGACTTGACCGCTGCGCAGGAAAACTGCGGCGTGAGGAAGTTGTCCGGGTCACCGTTGTCACCGGCCCAGCCCATGAACAGCAGATCATGCTCGCCCGCCTTGGCGCGGCGAATCAGTTCGCCCCACTCAATCACACGGATTTCCGCCTGAATGCCGATTTCCGCCAGGTCCGATTGCAGCAACTGTGCACCCAGGCTCGGGTTCGGGTTGAGCAGGCTGCCGGACGGACGTGTCCAGATGGTGGTCTGGAAACCGTCCTTGACTCCGGCCTTGGCCAGTAATGCCTTGGCTTTGGCCACGTCGTGCGGATAGCCCGGCAGGTTCTTCGCGTAGCTCCAGGTGTTCGGCGGGTAAGGGCCGTTGGCGGGTTCGGCAGTGTCTTCGAACACGGCTTTGACGTAGTTGGCTTTGTCGAAGGCGAGGTTGATCGCCTGGCGCACTTCCGGTTTGTCGAGCGGTGGATGCTGGCTGTTGATGCCGACGAAAGCGGTCATGAACGCGTCAGTCTTTTCCACTTTCAGCGTCGGCTCTTCTTGCGCGGCCTTCACGTCCAGCGGTTTTGGCGACAGAGCGATCTGGCACTCGTTGCGCCGCAGTTTTTGCAGGCGCACGTTGGCGTCCGGGGTGATGGCGAAGATCAGCGGATCGACCGCAGGCTTGCCGCCAAAATAGTCCGGGTTGGCCTTGTAGCGCACCGAGGCGTCTTTCTGGAAGCGCGTGAACACGAACGGACCGGTGCCGATCGGTTGGCTGTTGAGCTTGTCGGTGGCGTCGGCCTTGAGCAGCTTGTCCGCATATTCGGCGGAATAGATGGAGGCGAAGCCCATGCTCAGCGTCGCGAGAAACGTCGAATCCGGGTGGTCGAGGGTAAAGCGCACGGTCAGCGGGTCGAGTGCGTCGATCTTCTTGATCAGCGTCGGCAACTGCATGGACTGGGCGTGCGGGAAGCCGCTTTGCGCCACTTTGTGCCATGGGTTGGCCGGGTCGAGCATGCGGTCGAAGCTGAACTTGACGTCTTCGGCGCTCAGGGTGCGGGTCGGCTTGAAATAGTCAGTGCTGTGAAACTTCACCTGCGGGTGCAGCTTGAACACGTAACTCAGGCCATCGGGGCTGACTTCCCAGCTGTCGGCCAGGCTTGGCACGACTTTGCCGCTGGCGGTGTCGAAGTCCACCAGGCGGTTCATCAGTACGTCGGCCGAGGCATTGGTGGTGGTCAGCGAGTTGTATTGCACCACGTCGAACCCTTCAGGGCTGGCCTCGGTGCACACGCTCAGGGCGGCAGCCTGGGCCAGGGGGCTCAGCAGAAGCGGGGCGAGCAACAGGGGTAGGGCAGCGAGGCGCATGGTCGGCTTCCTTTACAGATCGAAGGCCCATCTGCAGGTGCAGTCTGGAAAAGGGTTACCCTAGAGGGCTGGATTGCAAATGACTATCCCCTTTTTGCATTTTTCGGGCCGGGACAGTGGTGTTTTTCAGACCACGGTGCACGAGGAAAAGTCGGGAACCTCTTTTAGAGCGGTTTTCTGCGACGAGTGGTCAAAACGCGCCTCAGCCTTTATCCAAAGCGTCCGCAGCCGGAAAATGCGCGTTTTTACCGGTCGATTGCACATCCATTGTTGTTGCACCCCGGTCTTTCTGGTATAAAGCAGCGCTCTTTTCTAGGGGCCCGGTTCCTTCACTGTAGGTGTAGCCGGTAAGACCTCTAAAGAAACGCGGCGCCTGGCGCCAAATGACTGAGAGATTAAGCGGCCAACCCATGCCGGGTTGGGCATGTGGTTTTAGAGGGCTGAGGCATGTCGAGAGTATGTCAAGTTACCGGTAAGGGTCCGGTAACCGGGAATAACATTTCCCACGCAAACAACAAAACCCGTCGTCGTTTCCTGCCGAACCTGCAGCATCACCGCTTCTGGGTTGAAGAAGAGAAACGTTTCGTACGCCTGCGCGTTTCCGCCAAAGGCATGCGTATCATCGACAAGCGTGGCATCAGCGTTGTGCTGGCCGAGCTGCGTCGCGACGGCAAGATTTAAGGGAGCTAATCATGCGTGAATTGATTCGTTTGATTTCGAGCGCCGGTACTGGTCACTTCTACACTACCGACAAGAACAAGCGTACTACCCCGGACAAAATCGAGATCAAGAAATATGATCCGGTTGTTCGCAAGCACGTGATCTACAAGGAAGGCAAAATCAAGTAATTGATTTTTCCCGACTTACGAAAAAGGCCCGTATCTCACGATACGGGCCTTTTTTGTTGCCTCGGATTTCTGCGGTGTCAGGCCGGGCCTCATCGCTGGCAAGCCAGCTCCCACAGTGATTACCGGTGTTCACAATATTGGTGTTAACCACAAAACCTGTGGGAACTGGCTTGCCAGCGAAAGGGCCGGAGCAGTCAGCGAAAGTCCTCAAGCCTTCTGTTCAAAGATCACATAGACCTTGCGGCAAGCCTCCAGCACTTCCCAGGTGCCACGGAAGCCGGCTGGAATCACAAAGCGGTCACCCACGCGCAAGGTCTTGGCATTGCCATCGCTGTCACGCAGCACCGAAACTCCCTGCAGGATTTCGCAATATTCGTGCTCGGTGTAGTTCACCGTCCATTGGCCAACCGCGCCTTCCCACACGCCGACACCCATTTGCCCGCAAGGGCTGTCGTACTGGTTGAACACCGCTTGCTCGGGATCGCCCTTGAGCACTTTGGCCGGGTCCGGGCGATAGCGTTCGGCTGCGCTGGTGGTCAGGCTGATGTCGACGACGTTCTGGATGTTCATTGTTGTTTTCTCCCGTGATGACGGCGCGGTGACTTGAAAGTGCCAAAGTCTATGTTTATTAAAATGAACACCGCAAGGTCGTATGGCGCGCTTATGTCAAATATATTGAAACAAACCCGGCCGCTGGTTTAGGGTGGCGGGTGCCTTGGGCCGAAAAGCAGGCTGGCCGGGCAGCATTCCTGAAGACGACCGCGAAGAACGCGGCGCTCTATTCAACAAGAGGAGGACACTCGAATGACCACCCTGACTCGTGCCGATTGGGAACAACGCGCCCGCGACCTGAAGATCGAAGGCCGCGCCTACCTCAACGGTGAATACACCGACGCCGTTTCTGGCGAGACTTTCGAGTGCATCAGCCCGGTCGATGGCCGTCTGCTGGGCAAGATCGCCAGCTGTGACGCCGCCGACGCTCAGCGCGCTGTGGAAAACGCTCGCGCCACCTTCAATTCCGGCGTCTGGTCGCGCCTGGCACCGACCAAACGCAAAGCCACCATGATTCGTTTCGCCGGCCTGCTCAAGCAGCACGCCGAAGAACTGGCGCTGCTCGAAACCCTCGACATGGGCAAGCCGATCAGTGATTCGCTGTACATCGACGTGCCCGGCGCGGCGCAGGCCCTGAGCTGGAGCGGCGAGGCGATCGACAAGATCTACGACGAAGTCGCCGCCACTCCGCACGATCAACTGGGTCTGGTGACCCGCGAGCCGGTCGGCGTGGTCGGCGCCATCGTGCCGTGGAACTTCCCGCTGATGATGGCCTGCTGGAAACTCGGCCCGGCGTTGTCGACCGGTAACTCGGTGATCCTCAAGCCGTCTGAAAAATCCCCGCTGACTGCCATCCGCATCGCTGCGCTGGCGGTTGAGGCCGGCATTCCGAAAGGCGTGCTCAACGTGCTGCCGGGCTACGGCCACACCGTTGGCAAGGCGCTGGCGTTGCACAACGATGTCGACACGCTGGTGTTCACTGGTTCGACCAAAATCGCCAAGCAGTTGATGATCTACTCCGGCGAATCGAACATGAAGCGCGTGTGGCTGGAAGCCGGCGGCAAGAGCCCGAACATCGTCTTCGCTGATGCGCCGGACCTGCAAGCCGCTGCCGAATCCGCCGCCAGCGCCATTGCCTTCAACCAGGGCGAGGTCTGCACCGCCGGTTCGCGTCTGCTGGTCGAGCGTTCGATCAAGGACAAATTCCTGCCGATGGTGATCGAGGCGCTGAAAACCTGGAAGCCGGGCAACCCGCTGGATCCGGCGACCAACGTTGGTGCGCTGGTCGATACCCAGCAGATGAACACCGTGCTGTCGTACATCGAATCCGGTCACAGCGACGGCGCCAAACTGGTCGCTGGCGGCAAGCGCATCCTCCAGGAAACCGGTGGCACTTACGTCGAGCCGACGATTTTCGACGGCGTGAGCAACGCGATGAAGATCGCTCAGGAAGAGATCTTCGGCCCGGTGCTGTCGGTCATTGCTTTCGACACCGCCGAAGAGGCGATCCAGATCGCCAACGATACGCCGTATGGCCTGGCCGCAGCAGTCTGGACCCAGGACATCTCCAAAGCGCACCTGACCGCCAAAGCGCTGCGCGCCGGTAGCGTGTGGGTCAACCAGTATGACGGCGGCGACATGACCGCACCGTTCGGCGGCTTCAAGCAGTCAGGCAACGGTCGTGACAAGTCGTTGCATGCATTCGACAAGTACACCGAACTGAAGGCGACGTGGATCAAGCTGTAAATCGTTGACGGGAGCCTGAGTGAATCAGGCTCCCGAATCGAGCAGAGATCCCTGTGGGAGCAAGTCTCTGTGCTGAGGGGATTTATCCCCGATCGGCTGCGAAGCAGTCGCAAAACCAGTGCATTTGATGGTGCAGGTTTTGAGGTCGCTGCGCGACCTGTCGGAGATGAATCCCCTCACCACAGGGTTTGCTCCCACATTTGGTTTTGTGGTGTACATAAAAATAATCCACAGGAGCGTGGACCATGCGTTGGGCGACGTATTTCGCCGTGTTGGCGTCTGTCTTGAGTGTCGGTCTGGCCCTGGGGGTCAGCATGCCGCTGGTGTCGTTGCGTCTGGAGGGGTGGGGCTATGGCTCTTTCGCCATCGGTGTGATGGCGGCGATGCCGGCAATTGGCGTATTGCTGGGCGCGAAGATTTCCAGTCATCTGGCGGCGCGTTTCGGCACAGCCAACCTGATGCGCCTGTGCCTGTGGGCCGGCGCGTTGTCGATTGGCCTGCTGGCGCTGCTGCCGAGTTATCCGGTCTGGCTGGTATTGCGCCTGATGATCGGGGTGATCCTGACCATCGTGTTCATCCTTGGCGAAAGCTGGATCAACCAACTGGTCGTCGAAAACTGGCGCGGGCGACTGGTCGCTCTGTATGGCAGCAGTTATGCATTGAGCCAACTGTCTGGTCCATTGCTTCTGGGGGCGTTGGGTACTGAGCATGATTATGGATTCTGGGTCGGCGTCGGGCTGCTGACGATTTCGCCTTTTCTGTTGATGGGCCGCAGCGGGGCGCCGAGCAGTGAAGCCAGCAGTGTGACCTTCGGCGATCTCTGGGGATTTGCCCGCGAGTTGCCGGCGATTGCCTGGGCGGTGTCGTTGTTCGCCGCGTTCGAGGCGATGATCCTCACGCTGCTGCCGGTGTATTGCCTGCAGCAGGGCTTCACTGCCGAGATTGCGCTGGCGATGGTCAGCACCGTGGTGGTCGGCGACGCGCTGTTGCAACTGCCGATTGGCGCGTTGGCAGACTACCTGTCGCGGCGCACGTTGTTTACCGGATGCGCGGTGATCCTGATGCTGTCGAGCCTGGCGATTCCGCTGTTGATCGACACGCTGCTGATCTGGCCGTTGTGGGTGTTGTTCGGGGCCAGTGCCGGTGGCCTGTTCACCTTGTCACTGATCCTGATCGGCGAGCGTTATCGCGACGATGCGCTGGTGCGAGCCAATGCGCACATTGCGCAGCTGTGGGGTGTGGGCTGTCTGATCGGGCCTTTGCTCGCGGGAGCGGGCAGCCAGTGGATCAGCGGGGCATGCGTTGCCATTGTTGATGGCGGCGGGGGCGTTCGGGGTTGGTGATTCTGCTGATGCGTCAAGGTGCATTCGGGACGGTGCAGACGGCTTAAGGTCAAAAGATCGCAGCCTGCGGCAGCCCCTGCAGGGATTTGTGATCATCCCGAGAGATGATCGTTTAGCGATTACGGCAATTCACGGGAGGCGTAGAACGCGCTCAGCACTTTGACCAGGTGTGCCAGGTCATGGCTGCCGCACAGTTCGCGGATCGAGTGCATGGCGAAGGTCGGCAGGCCGATATCGACGGTGCGCACGCCCAGGTGGCTGGCGGTGATCGGGCCGATGGTCGAACCGCAACCCATGTCGCTGCGTACCACGAAGCTCTGCACCGGCACTTCTTCTGCCATGCACAGGTGGCGGAAAAATCCGGCGGTTTCGCTGTTGGTGGCGTAGCGCTGGTTGCTGTTGACCTTGATCACCGGGCCGGCGTTGAGTTTCGGGCCGTGGTTGGCGTCGTGCTTCTCGGCGTAGTTGGGGTGTACGCCGTGGGCGTTGTCGGCCGAGACCAGCAGCGATTTCTGAATGGTGCGCACGAACTCGTCGCCTTCCGGCAGCAGGCGGCGCAGGGTCTGTTCGAGCATCGGGCCATCGGCGCCGCACGCCGAGCAGGAGCCGACTTCTTCGTGATCGTTGCACACCAGCACGCAGGTCTCTTCGGTGTCGGCGCTGAGCAGGGCTTGCAGGCCGGCGTAGCAGGACAGCAAGTTGTCCAGGCGCGCGCCGGCGATGAAGTCGCCATGCAGGCCGATGATCGCCGCGCTTTGGGTGTCGTAGAAACTCAGCTCGTAATCCAGCACCACGTCGGCGTTCAGGCCGTGTTCGCGAGCCAGTTGATCGGTCAGTACCGCACGGAAGTCGACGCGCTCGTCACCGGCGAACTGCGCGAGTATCGGCGGCAGCTCGGTCTGTGCGTTGATCGCCCAGCCTTGGTTGGCTTCACGGTTGAGGTGAATCGCCAGGTTGGGAATGATCGCGATCGGTGCCTTGAAGTCGATCAACTGGCTTTCGACCTTGCCGTCGCGACGGAAGGTAACGCGGCCGGCCAGCGACAGGTCGCGGTCGAACCACGGCGCCAGCAGTGCGCCGCCGTACACTTCAACGCCCAGTTGCCAGAAGCCCTGACGTTGCAGTTCCGGTTGCGGCTTGACCCGCAGGCACGGGCTGTCGGTGTGGGCGCCGACCAGGCGGATACCGTCGTGCAGCGGCGAGTTGCGGCCCATTTTGATCGCGACGATCGAGGAGTCGTTACGGGTGACGTAATAGCGGCCGTTGGCCTCGGTGGTCCATGGCTCGCGCTCGTCGAGGCGCACGTAACCGGCGGCCTCCAGACGCTGAACAAGGCTGGCGGTGGCGTGGAACGGGGTAGGGGAGGCCTTGAGGAAGTCGATCAGGCCTTGGTTCAACTCTTCGCGCATAAGAAGCTCCAGACAGCAATGGGCGCGAGTTTAACGCATCGGCCGGGGAATTGAATCCGGACCGGATCCCTGTGGGGAGCGAGCCTGTTCGCGAAAAGCGCTATGACATTCAACATTGATGCTGACTGATCAATTGCATTCGCGAGCAGGCTCGCTCCCACATGGGTTCGGTGGTGCTTGTCAGAACGGTGCCGGGCATTCGAAGCGCAGACGTTCGCCGGTTTGCGGGTGGGTGAAGCTGAGCATGCTGGCGTGCAGGCACAGGCGCGGCCAGGCGGCGAGGGCCTGTTCGTGGGCGTAGAGCCCGTCGCCCAGCAACGGGTGCCCGATGGACAGCATGTGCACGCGCAACTGGTGCGAGCGCCCGGTGATTGGCGTCAGTTCGACGCGGCACCAGTCGCCGCAACGTTCCAGTACGCGCCAGAAGGTCAGTGCGTGTTTGCCGAATTCGTGGTCGACCACGTGGCGCGGTTTGGTCGGTGGGTCGTAGCGCAGCGGCAAATCGATGCTGCCACTGTCCAGTTCCGGCTGACCCCAGGCCAGGGCGGTGTAGGCCTTTTCGGTTTCGCGGTCGTGAAACTGTCGCGACAGTTCGCGGTGGGTGTCGGCGTCACGGGCCAGCAGAATGATGCCGGAGGTTTCCCAGTCCAGGCGATGGACGATACGCGCCTCCGGGTAGCCGTTTTCCTGCAGGCGGGTGATCAGGCAGTCCTTGTTGTCGTCGGCGCGACCGGGCACCGAGAGCAGCAAGGTCGGCTTGTCGACCACCAGTACAGCGGCGTCCTGATGGATGATGCGGATGTTGGACAACGGCATTAAAATAGCCTCGTAACAAATGCCAACGGCGGTTCAGGGCCATTCCCGCATGGGAGTGACCCTGAACCGCCGTCGTTCCTGCCGGATCGACTCAGCGATCAGGCAGGGTGATGTTGAGTTCCAGAATCGAGCAACTGCCCTGGCTTTCCAGTGCAACATGTACGTCGTCGTTGCCGATGTTGACGTACTTGCGGATCACGTCGACCAGTTCCTTCTGCAAGGCTGGCAGGTAATCCGGTGTGCTGCGCTGGCCGCGCTCATGCGCCACGATGATCTGTAGACGCTCTTTCGCTACCGAGGCGGTACTTGGCTTTTTGTTGGCACGAAAGAAGTCAAAAAGGTTCATTACCTACCTCCAAACAGGCGCTCGAAGAATCCCTTCTTCGTAACATCGAGGAAACGATGTTCTTTTTCTTTGCCCAGCAGACGATCAACGGCATCGCTGTAGGCCTGACCGGCATCGCTCTGGTCGTCGAGAATCACCGGGACACCCGAGTTGGAAGCCTTCAGGACTGCCTGCGACTCAGGGATGACGCCCAGCAGGGTCACGGCCAGGATTTCCTTCACGTCTTCGACGCCCAGCATTTCGCCATCGCTGACGCGCTGCGGGTTGTAACGGGTCAGCAGGAGGTGTTCCTTGATCGGCTCTTCGCCGAGTTCGGCACGACGCGATTTGCTGGCCAGCAGGCCGAGCATGCGGTCCGAGTCACGTACCGAGGATACTTCCGGGTTGGTCACGATGATCGCTTCGTCGGCGAAGTACATCGCCAGGTGCGCGCCTTTCTCGATGCCCGCCGGGGAGTCGCAGACCACGAAGTCGAAGTCTTCCTTCAACTGCATCAGGACTTTTTCCACGCCTTCCTGGGTCAGCGCGTCTTTGTCGCGGGTCTGGCTGGCGGCCAGTACGTAGAGGTTTTCCAGGCGCTTGTCTTTGATCAGGGCCTGCTGCAGGTTGGCTTCGCCGTTGACCACGTTGACGAAGTCGTACACCACGCGACGCTCGCAACCCATGATCAGGTCGAGGTTACGCAGGCCCACGTCGAAGTCGACGATCACTGTTTTGTGGCCGCGCAGAGCGAGGCCGGTACCGATAGCGGCGCTGGTGGTGGTCTTACCCACACCACCCTTGCCGGATGTAACCACGAGAATCTTGGCCAAGGTGTTTCACCCCTAAGGAAGAAGGACTGTTTAGCCCCTGAAAAACATCTCTTGAAAACTACTGCAGTCGGACAGCCTTGGCTGGAATTCGGCGCAAGTCGCACTTGCCGGGGGCAAACGCTCCTTGATCCTTTTTCCTACTTCGTTTGAGCCGTTTTCGCTACGTTTTAGAGATGCTTGGAAAATGCGGCAGTATCCGTTAAAGCCGAATGATGTTCAACACGTCGGCCGACAGGCTGACCTGTACACCGGAGCCCCACAGTGGATCGCGGCGCAAATCTTCGGAAACCTTGTAATGCCCGGCGATGGAGATCAGTTCAGCGCTCAATTGCTGACAGAAAATCCGCGCCTTGGTGTCGCCTTTGACGCCGGCCAGGGCGCGACCGCGCATCGGGCCGTATACATGGATGTTGCCATCGGCCAGAAGTTCCGCCCCCGGACTGACCGACGACACCACGACCAAATCGCCACCCTGGGCGTATATCTGTTGGCCACCACGTACTGGCGTGGTGATGACGCGGGTCGGTTTGACCGTCGGCTCCGGCGGCTTTTCCGGCTTCTTTTTGACTTCCGGTTCCGGGGCTTCCAGCGGCCGCTCACGGGCACCGGACGGCGGCAGCACCGGGATGTCGATGGCGATGGCGGCGGCGATGTCTTCGATACGGCTGGCGCGGATCGCCAAGGTGCGCAGACCATGCTGGCGGCACACCCGCATCAGCCCGGGCAGATCGACCGCGCCTTCGCCGGGCGGCAGTTTGTCCAGCGCCAGGACCAGCGGCGCATTGCTGAAGAAATTCGGCGCCTGGGCGACTTTGGCGGCCAGTTGCCGATCAAGGCTGTCGAGGTCGTTGCGGGACAGTTCCAGCACCGTAATGGCCAGCATGCTGCCCTTCAACTGGAACACGGGATCTCGGTCTGGCGATTCGTTTTGGCTCATATCGGCATACAACGGCTTGTCACTAAAAGTGCCGAGACTTATAACGAGAACGCCCGCGAGCCGCAAGCCGGGTCGAACGATGTAGAATGCGCGGCCACTGAATTTACGGAAGCTTTAATGGATCGCCCGCGTTTTCGAAGAGCCTATCTTTCTCCCCGCTTCTGGCCGCTCTGGTGCGGTCTGGGGCTGTTGTGGCTGGTTGTGCAGTTGCCCTATGCGGTGTTACTGACGATCGGTCGTGTGCTGGGCGCATTGATGTATCGCGTGGCCGGCGACCGGCGGCGCATCGCCAAACGCAATCTGGAGCTGTGCTTCCCGGAAAAATCCGCCGCCGAGCGCAAGCGTCTGCTCAAGGAAAACTTCGCCTCCACCGGCATCGCGTTTTTTGAAATGGCGATGAGCTGGTGGTGGTCCCGTGAGCGTCTGGCCAAACTGGCTCACGTCGAAGGCCTGGAGCATTTGCAAAAGGCCCAGCGCGAAGGCAAAGGCGTGATCCTCATGGCCGCGCACTTCACCACCCTGGAAATCGGCGCGGCGCTGCTCGGCCAGCAGCACACCATCGACGGCATGTACCGCGAGCACAAGAACCCGTTGTTCGACTTCGTCCAGCGTCGCGGCCGCGAGCGGCACAACCTCGATTCGCTGGCGGTGGAGCGTGACGACGTGCGCGGCATGCTCAAGCTGCTGCGTTCGGGCCGGGCGATCTGGTACGCGCCGGATCAGGACTATGGCGCCAAGCAGAGTATCTTTGTGCCGCTGTTCGGCATTCAGGCAGCGACCGTGACCGCGACCACCAAATTCGCCCGGTTGGGTAAAGCGCTGGTGGTGCCGTTCACTCAGGAGCGTCTGGCCGACGGCAGCGGTTACAAGCTGGTGATTCATCCGCCGCTGGAAGACTTTCCGGGTGAAACCGAAGAGGCCGACTGCATCCGCATCAACCAGTGGGTGGAAAGCGCCTTGCGCGCCTGCCCTGAGCAATACTTGTGGGCGCATCGCCGCTTCAAGAGTCGTCCACCGGGCGAGCCGAAGCTTTACCCGAAACGGCGCGGCTGATTCACTCACCCTTTCAAGCACCACGGAGCGTTGCGATGAGCCCAGCTGAACCGGTCACAGGTTTGATTCTTTCCGGCGGCGGGGCTCGGGCGGCATATCAGGTGGGGGTGCTGGCGGCGATTGCCGAATTGCTGCCGCTGGGCGCGGACAATCCGTTTCCGGTGATCGTCGGCACCTCGGCCGGGGCGATCAATGCGGTCAGCCTGGCCAGTGGCGCCACTGATTTCCGCGCGGCCATCGAACGCCTTACGCTGTTCTGGCAGGGCTTTCGCAGCCATCGGGTGTTGCGCAGTGACTGGCCCGGGGTGATTCGTCAGGCCAGCCGCTTTGTCAGTCACAGCCTGCTCGGCATCGGTCGGCAACTGCCGGTGGCGCTGCTCAACAGTTCGCCGCTGCGCGACCTGCTCAATGAAAAACTGCACATGCCCGGCATCGCCGAATCCATCGCCCGCAAGCAGTTGCATGCGGTGGCGGTAACCGCGTTCGGCTACGAGTCGGGGCAGGCGGTGACCTTTTATCAGGGCGGCGGCACGATCGATGCGTGGTTGCGCCATCGACGGATCGGCGTGCCGGCGCAATTGTCGGTGGATCATTTGCTGGCCAGTTCGGCGATCCCGTTGCTGTTTGCTCCGGTGAAAATCGGTGAGGAATATTTCGGCGACGGCGCAGTCCGCCAATCGGCACCGATCAGTCCGGCGCTGCACCTGGGCGCGAGTCGGGTGCTGGTGGTGGGTGTGAGCGGCAACCCGCGCGGTTTTGATCCGCAGCAGCCGCTGGAGCGCGCCTACACCGGGCAGCAGCCGACGCTGGCGCAGATCGGCGGGCACATGCTCAACAGCACATTCATTGACAGTCTGGAGAGCGACATCGAGTTGCTGCAGCGTCTGAACCAGTTCAGCCACCTGATGCCCGAGGGCGTGCCGACTCGTGAGTTGGGCGTGGCGCCAGTGGACGTGCTGGTGATTGCGCCGAGTCAGCCGATCGACGAGATCGCCGCGCGGCATCGCCAGGAGTTACCGGCGGCGTTGCGTTTGTTCTTGCGCGGCCCGGGGGCGACGAAAACGAGTGGGGCAGGGGTGCTGAGTTATCTGCTGTTCGAGGCGGGGTATTGCAGCGAGCTGATCGACCTGGGACGGCGCGATGCGTTGGCCAAGCGCGAGGAATTGTGCCGGTTTCTGGGGATCACCGAGGCGGTGGTTCCGGCCTGAGATTTGCGGTGAAGCCTTCGCGAGCAGGCTCGCTCCCACATTGGAACGCGAACTACTGTGGGAGCGAGCTTGCTCGCGAAGCTTTTGGGGCCAACTCATTCTTCGCTGCTGTGCACCACCACCAGCAACTGCGCCTGCACCTCGCCCACCGATCTGATCCGGTGCGGCTTCTGCGCGTTGAAATGCAGCGCATCGCCGCGTTCCAGCAGCACCCGCTCGTTCATGAAATCCACTTCCACCTGCCCTTCGTGGACGAACAGAAACTCCTCGCCCAAATGCTCCTTGAAGGTCTTGTCGGTGAATTCGCGCGGCGGGTAGATGATGAATGGCAGCAGGTTGCGTTCACTGACCTGATGCGCCAGCACCGCGTACCCCGGGCTCTGATCGTTGGCCGCCAGTGACTGGCGTTCGTGGCTGCGCACCAGGCTGTAGCTGTCGAGGCTGACGTTGTCTTCGGAGAACAGTTCCTCGACCTTAACGTTCAGCGCCTTCGCCAATTTCAGCGCGGCCGCAATCGACGGAGTGTTCAACCCGCGTTCGACTTTCGACAGATAACTCTTGGTCATGCCGGATTTTTCGGCCAGTGCCTCAAGCGTTACCCCAAGTTTTTTTCTCAACAATTTCAAACGGATAGACATGCGCAGCGGTTATTCCATCAAGGAAGCGACGATTCATGCTTGCTTATGACACTTTGTGTCATATAGGCTCTTTCGTGTCATTTGCAATCACCCAAAGGACACAGACATGGCCAAGACATTAGCACTACCCAAAGAGCAACTGGTCAAGCAAGCGCTGACCCAAATGCAAAAAAGCCTGGCGGATAATACGTGGACTGACCGGCAAAAGCTGGCGCTGACCTGCCGGATCCTGTTCGAGAGCGGTCACGACTCCGGTCTGGCCGGACAAATCACCGCTCGCGGTCCGCAACCGGGAACCTATTACACTCAGCAACTGGGCCTGGGTTTCGATGAAATCACCGCGAGCAATCTGCTGCTGGTCAACGAAGACCTGGAGGTGCTCGAAGGTCACGGCATGGCCAACCCGGCCAACCGTTTCCACAGCTGGGTCTACCGCGCCCGGCCGGACGTGAACTGCATCATCCACACCCACCCGACGCACATTGCCGCGTTGTCGATGCTCGAAGTGCCGTTGGAAATCTCCCACATGGACCTGTGCCCGCTGTACGACGACTGCGCGTTTCTCGAAGGCTGGCCGGGGGTGCCGGTGGGTAACGAAGAAGGCGAACTGATCGCCGGTGCGCTGGGCGACAAGCGCGCCATTCTGTTATCGCACCACGGCCAGCTGTCGACCGGCAGCACGATCGAAGAGGCCTGTGTCATCGCCCAACTGATCGAGCGCGCCGCCAGACTGCAGCTGCTGGCGATGGCCGCCGGTACGATCAAACCGATCATTCCGGCGCTGGGGCGCGAGGCCCATGACTGGGTGTCGAAACCCAAACGCCACGCCGCCGCCTTCAACTACTACGCCCGGCAGAACCTGCGCCAACACGCCGATTGCCTGAACTGATTTCAGCTTTTTCCGGAGACTCATCATGTCCAATATTCACGGCATCATCGGTTACACCATCACCCCGTTCAGCGCCAACGGCGAAGGCCTCGATCTGCCGGCCCTCGGCCAATCCATCGATCGCCTGATCGACAGCGGCGTCCACGCCATCGCCCCGCTGGGCAGCACCGGCGAAGGCGCCTATCTGAGCGACGCCGAGTGGGATCAGGTCGCCGAGTTCAGCATCCAGCACGTGGCCAAACGGGTGCCGACCATCGTCAGCGTGTCCGACCTGACCACCGCCAAAGCCGTACGCCGCGCACGCTTCGCTGAAGCCCACGGCGCCGATGTGGTAATGGTATTGCCCGCCTCCTACTGGAAACTCAGCGAAGCGGAAATCCTCGCCCATTACCGCGCCATCGGCGACAGCATCGGCGTGCCGATCATGCTCTACAACAACCCGGCCACCAGCGGCACCGACATGTCGGTTGAGCTGATTCTGCGCATCGTCAATGGCGTGGAAAACGTGACCATGGTCAAGGAGAGCACTGGCGACATTCAGCGCATGCACAAGCTGCAATTGCTCGGTGAAGGCCAGGTGCCGTTCTACAACGGCTGCAACCCATTGGCGCTGGAGGCGTTTGCCGCCGGGGCCAAAGGCTGGTGCACCGCCGCGCCGAACCTGATCCCGCAGTTGAACCTGGATCTGTATGCGGCTGCGCTGGCCGGTGATCTGGAACACGCACGCAAGCTGTTCTATCGCCAGTTGCCGCTGCTGGATTTCATCCTCAAGGGCGGTTTGCCGGCGACGATCAAGGCCGGACTGCGTCAAACCGGACTGGAGGTGGGCGATCCACGGTTGCCGGTGTTTCCGTTGAGCGAAGCTGGGCAAGCTCAGCTAAAAGCAATCCTCAAGACCCTGCGTTGATCTCACACACAATTACCTGTGGGAGCTGGCTTGCCAGCGATAGCGGTGTATCAGTCAACATCAATGCTGAATGATAGGCCCCCATCGCGGGCAAGCCCGCTCCCACAGGAGCTGTGTGAAATTTGAGAGGGAATTCAGAGCACCGGCAGGGTCTTGTCCTTGATCACTTTGCTCGGCCCGTTGGCCTTGACGCTGGCGATGCCTTTGGCACACGCGGCGTCGTTGGAGTAGGACTCGCTGCTGCCGATGATCTGGTGGTTGGCAGCCTTGAGGTTGAAGTAAGGATGACCATCCTTGGTGGTCTTTTTCTCGTAGCGTTCATCCAGCGGGCTGTTGGCCTGCACCGCTGCAATGCCATTTTCAGCAGCGCTGCGGGTGGTGTAGAGCTCGCTGGTGAGAATGGTTTCAGCGTTAGCGGCCTTCAACACAAACCTGAACTGGCCGTTGCTGCTTTTGCTCACTTCGTACCATCCGGACATGCTCGATTCTCCTTGGCGGTTGAGGGGTTTCGTGCTTCAGAGTAAAGACCAGCCCAACACTTCTGTCGCCTGTACCGGCCCCATCGCGGGCAAGCCCGCTCCCACCGAGTTCGTCAGCGATCACAACATTTGTGAGCACCAGAGAAACCCGTGGGAGCGGGCTTGCCCGCGATGGGGTCAACTCGGTCAGGACTGTTTCACCACTGCTCGCACCACCGACAACTGCGGCTCCGTCCCCCGCCGCTGACTCAGATAGCGCGTACAACTCACCCGCAGAAACGAAGCAAAGTTCACCACCTCGCCGCGATAATCCATCACCTCTTCATACAGCTTGGCGATCAACTGGTTGGTGGTCATGCCATCGACTTCGGCGATTTCGCTGAGGATGTCCCAGAACTGATTTTCCAGGCGCAGCGTTGTCACCACGCCGCAGATGCGCAGTGAGCGCGAGCGGGATTCATAGAGAATCGGGTCGGCCTTGACGTAGAGCTCGCACATCGGCGAATCCTCGTTACAGGGTGATTTGGGTGCCGAGCAGGCCGAGGAAACCGGCCAGCCAGTTCGGATGCGCCGGCCATGCTGGCGCAGTCGCCAGATTGCCTTGAACGTGGCCGTCGGTCACCGGGATATCGATGAACGTGCCGCCAGCCAGTCGCACTTCCGGGGCGCAGGCCGGATAAGCGCTGCATTCGCGACCTTCGAGAACCCCAGCCGCTGCCAGCAATTGCGCGCCGTGGCAGACCGCGGCAATCGGCTTGCCGGCCTTGTCGAAGGCGCGCACCAGTTCCAGGACTTTATCGTTCAGGCGCAGGTATTCCGGCGCACGGCCACCGGGGATCAGCAGCGCGTCGTAATCGGCCTCGGCGACCTTCGCGAAGTCGAAGTTGAGGGCGAACAGGTGCCCGGGTTTCTCGCTGTAGGTCTGATCGCCTTCGAAGTCATGGATCGCGGTGCGCACGGTCTTGCCGGCGGCCTTGTCCGGGCACACGGCGTGCACGGTGTGGCCGACCATCTGCAGGGCCTGGAACGGCACCATCACTTCGTAGTCTTCGACGTAATCGCCGACCAGCAACAGGATTTTTTTCGCGGCCATGGGGAGGACTCCTCTGGGAATGGGCTTGCAGGAGTCTTCAAGGTAGACCTTATCCGTTCGGGCGGGTAACAACCGGCTACTACGCCTCCCCACCTTTGTGGCGAGGGAGCTTGCTCCCGCTCGACTGCGCAGCAGGCGCAAAACCTGTTTGCACAGTTTTCCTGAAAAAAGCGGGGGCCGCTTCGCAGCCCAGCGGGAGCA
>NZ_JABULD010000316.1:0-2432 GCF_014060985.1 Pseudomonas sp. MD195_PC81_125 | reverse complement strand
GCTCCCACATGGGTTCTGTGTCGTACACACATTCACTGTGGGAGCGAGCCTGCTCGCGAAGGCGTCTTTTCAGCCAGCGCTGACCTCACTGGTGTCTTTGATCAAATGCGCCGCCAACGTGCGCAACGGCCCCAGCTGCCGGCAGATCAACGCCAGTTGCGTCTGCACCAGCCGCTGCCCTTCATCGATCTCGTCCGGCATCTGCTCCAGCTCATTGGCCAGCGCTTCCTCGTCGTCGCTCTGGATCGCCACTGGCTGCTTGTTGGCCAGGCCCTGGGCGATTTCATCGATGCTCGCGGCCAGTTTCACTCCGGCGCCGTCAATCAGGTGTTCGCGGACTTCCGCCGGTAGCTGCGTTTCGCGATGCGCGCCCAATCCGGAGAGGTAGCTGAGCAGCGTGTGCGACAGCACCAGGAAGCGGAAACCGACATCCGCTTCCTTACGGAAATGCCCCGGCTCCATCAGCATGTTCGCCAGCGTGGTCGACAGTGCCGCGTCGGCATTGTGCGCGTTGCGTCGGGCCAGGCGATAGGCGAGGTCATCGCTCTTGCCGGCGGCGTATTGCTGCATGATCTGGCGCAGGTAGATGCTGTTGCACGTCAGGGTGTTGGCCAGCACTTTGTTCAGGCGTCGACCCTGCCAGTCCGGCAGGAACAGGAACACCGTCAGGCCGGCGATCAGGCTGCCGAGCAGGGTATCGAACAAGCGCGGCAGGAACAGCCCGTAGCCATCGCCGATCTGGTTAAAGCAGAACAGCACCATGATCGTGATCGCCGCCGTCGCCACGGTGTAGCGCGTGGTGCGGTTGGTAAAGAACACCACCCCGGCGGCAATGGCGAAGCACGACTGCACCAGCGGGCTGGGGAACAGATCGAACAGCGCCCAGGCCACGGTCAGACCGATGGCGGTGCCGAGAATCCGCTGCCCGAGTTTGCGCCGGGTTGCGCCGTAGTTCGGCTGGCAGACGAACAGTGTGGTGAGAATGATCCAATAGCCCTGCGACGGGTGAATCAGGTGCACCATGCCGTAGCCGATACTCAATGCCAGCGGCAGACGCAGGGCGTGGCGGAACAGCAAGGAGGTCGGTGTCAACTGCGTGCGCAGACGAATCCACACGTCCTTGAGGTTGCGTGGTGAGCGGTCGAGCAGGCTGCTATCGGTGGCGTCCGCCAGCGCGTCAGGGTTGCTCGCATCGCTGAGCAAGCGGTCGAGGGTGCCGAGGTTGGCTGCCAGAGCACGCAGCGAACGCAGAAGGCCGCGCCACGCCGGATTGCTCTGGATGCGCAGGTGTTCAAGGGACGCGTCGAGGTCTGTCAGCGCTTCGGCAAAACTGGCGTCGTAGACGAACGGCTGGCGCATCTGGATCGACTCGGCCAGCGCACGACAGGCTTTGCCCTGCTGGCGCAGCAGACGCTGGCAGCGGAACAGCACGTCGCTGTGGAAGAATGCCTCGGCCAGCGCGTTGTACGGATAGTGCGAAGAGCTGGCGCGTTCGTGAATGTCCTGGGCGAGGAAATACAGCTTCAGATAACGGCTGACTTTCGAACCCGGGCGACCGTTGCCGACCCGGTGCAGGATGATTTCCTTGGCGCTGTTCAGCGCGGCCACTACGCGACCGTTCTGCTGTGCCAGTTCCAGCCGCCGTCCTTCGACGTCCAGTTGGCGGATCGGCTCGAACAGTGAGGCTTTGAGCTTCAGGTAGAAACCCAGTTCACGGAACAGCCGCGCCAGACTCTGCTGCACCGGCTGGTTGGAAAACAGCGCCTGCCACAGCACCGAGAGCAAGCCGTACCACGCGGCGCCCGCCACCAGCAGCATCGGCTCGTGCCAGAAATCGGTGACCGCGCCGCCGCGCTGATCCACGCCGATCATGGTGTAGACCGACAGAATCAACGTCGCCGAAGCAATCGCGCCATAACGCTCGCCGAGCGCACCGAGCATGGTCAGGGCGAAGCTGGCCAGGGCCAGGGCGATGGCAAAGACGATGGGGTAGGGGAAGAGCAGTTCCACTGACAGCGCGGCGATACTGAAACACACCAGGGTGACCGCCAGCGCGTTGAGGCGACCCTGCCAGCTGTCGTCGGTCTCGGCCAGGGCGCTGGCGATAATCCCCAGGAACAACGGGATCAGCAGGCCCATTTCATCCTGATACCAGCACAGCGCCATGCTGCCGGTCAGGGCGATGAACACCCGCACGCTGTAGCTGAATTTATCCAGCGCCCACAGGCGCCGCAAAGACTGACGAAACGAGGTCGAGGACATGAAGTGCGAAGGCCTTCCGAGGCGATGCCGCTAAATTGAGCCAGTAATGACGCCGACGCAATGGCGCCGATCACATCTGACAGCAAAAAGTGTTCCTTGATTGCCCGCTCCCCCTGTAGGAGCTGCCGAAGACTGCGATCTTTTGATCCTGTTTTTAARATCAAAAGATC
>NZ_JABULD010000724.1:0-510 GCF_014060985.1 Pseudomonas sp. MD195_PC81_125 | reverse complement strand
CTTCTGAAAATCACTGAAGCGGCGGATGCCCTCCAGCGCATCGCGGATGATCAGCAGCGACCACCAGTCGCCGATCAGATCCAGCGTACGGGCGACCGGGCAGGCGTTGCCGTGCAGGCTTTTGCGCTTCACAGGGTGTTTCTCCGTCAAATCCAGCGTGTGGTTGCATTTTACAACTTGTGTTCGCGGAAAAGAACCACGCCGCCAGCGCAGCACCTGCATACAAGTGGCCACGGTCGATTGCGCGGATAGTGAATCCTGCTTTACAGCCCCTCCCCAACGCGTACTCAAGCAAGGAGTTTCCATGAGCACATTCACTACCGATGACGGCACACAGATCTATTTCAAGGACTGGGGCAGCGGCAAGCCCGTGCTGTTCAGCCATGGCTGGCCGCTGGATGCCGACATGTGGGAATACCAGATGGAATACCTGAGCAGTCGCGGCTACCGCACGATTGCCTTTGACCGCCGTGGTTTCGGGCGCTCCGATCAACCGTGGAACGGCTATGA
>NZ_JABULD010000097.1:0-41032 GCF_014060985.1 Pseudomonas sp. MD195_PC81_125 | reverse complement strand
GGCAGCTCCTACAGGGGAGCGGGGGAAGTCAGCGACCGTGTGCCGCGTCCGCCAGTTGCCCGGTATCGACCCGCACGAACACCGAATCACCCACCGCCGTCAGTACTTCCCCGGCGTACACCTCGCAGATCACCCGGGTTTTGCGCCCGACATCGCCTTCGACCCTGGCGCGCAAGGTCAGGGTGATGCCCATCGGTGTGGGTTTGATGAACTTGAGGCCGAGGTTGCCGGTGACGCAGTCGATGCGCGGCAGGCTGCCCGGGGCACGCTGTTCGGCGCGGTAGTGGTAAGCCATCGCGGTCCAGTTGGAATGGCAGTCGACCAGCATCGCCAGCAACCCGCCGTACACCAGATCCGGCCAGCCGCAGTATTTGTCGTCCGGCAGGTGTTCGGCCATCACATGCACGCCGTCCTCGTGCCAGAAGCTTTTGACGTGCAGCCCATGCGGGTTGCGGCCGCCGCAGCCGTAGCAGACGCCAGCGGGGGCGGCGAGGTCTTGCAGGGACGTTTCGGAACGGGTCATGGGGCTGGTCATCCTGAAGGAGTGATTCCGGTCAGGCGCAGGCGGTTGCGCCCACCGCGCTTGGATTCATAGAGCGCGGCGTCGCCTTGTTCGATCAATGCCGCGAGACTGGCCGGCGGCTGGTTGAACAGGGTGGCGCCGATGCTCAACGTCACCGGCTCTGGTGTCGGGAATGCCTGGGCGGCGCTGCGGTGGAACTGATCGCGCAGGGCGTCGCCCAGTCTGACGACGTGATCACTGGGCGCGTTGCTCAGCAAAATCACGAACTCGTCGCCGCCCAAACGGGCGGCGAGCGTCTCATCGGAAGTCTCGGCGCGGATCATTTCACTCAAGGCCACCAGCAAACGGTCGCCGGCGCTGTGACCGTACTGATCGTTGACCGATTTGAAGTTGTCGATGTCGATCAGCAGCAGGGCGCCCGGATGCGCCGGGGAGACGTCCTGCAGCAAGCGCGGCGCGCGCACATCGAGAGCGCGGCGGTTGTAGAGAGCGGTCAGCGGATCACGGGCGGCCAGTCGGGCGATCTGTTCCTCGCGCCGGTAGCGTTCGGTGCCGGTCATCGACAGCGCAATCAGCATGATCGCCATTGCGCCTTCGACCAGCGAAATCTGAATGATTTCACCCCGGAACGCCGCCAGATCGATCAGCGTGCCCGGTATCATCACGGTCAGGGCCTTGGCCACATAGAACAGCCCGTGACCGAGCAACACGTAGCGCAGTTGCACCGCGCCGACGCTCAGCGAGCTGCCATGAGGGCGCAGCAGCAGACTGGCCTTGAGCGTCGAGGCGGCCACCAGCAGCGAGTTGGCGGCCAGCATGACTTTCGACCACAACGGCCCGTCCGGCAACAACAGCATGACCAGCCAGCTGACGAAAATCAGGTACCAGGCCGGGGACAGACGGATCTGCGTGAAGCGCGCCACCCCCAGCAAAAACAGAAAGTGCGCGGTCACCAGCAAGCCGTTGGCGAACCAGATGCCGATCAGCAGAAAACCGTTGCTGCGCAGCAGGGCCAGGGTGGAACCGATGGTGATGGTGGCGAAACCGGCGCTCCAGAACAGCAGCGAAGGCTCACGAATGCTGCGCCACTCGACCGCCAGATACAGCGCGGCGGCGGCTGCGAGAGCGATCGAAATGGTCAGCATCGTCAGTGGGTCGAGCGGCATTTCCGGGGGAGGCCTGTCAGAAGGTCGGTAGGGCCGGCGATTGTAAGCGTTCGGGGCCGTTTTGGCAGGCTCCGCACGCGGATGTCATGGCCGGGCGTTCGCCGTCATGACTGTGGCGCGAGCCAGGTGTCGACGACCCGCCGATCCAGTTCTTCCCAATAAGCCATACCCAGCACCCGTGTGGTGTTCAGCCCGCGCAGATAGCCACGCAACTGATTGGCCGTATCGCGTTTGAGCTGCACATCGGTGATGTCCTTGTCCAGCAACACGTTTTCGTACTGCACCAGGTATTCCGCCACGCGCTCGCGAAAGTCGGGCAAAACCGCGTCGCGGATCAGGTCAAAGGTTCTCAAAGCGGCGTCCTCACTGTTGTTTTAGTCATTAGAGATGAGCATGGATCAAACTTATCGTCGGTAACTATCGCTAGAAGTAATAGTGACCATCACGAAACGCAAGTTCAGCTTTGCAAGCAATAGGCGGAAAATTGCCTTCATTGAAAACGCAGCTCAAGGAAATTGCGCGATGAAGACACTGACCCGACTGGCACTGACCGCTCTGCTGATGAGCGGTATGGTAGCCACGGCACCGTCTTACGCCGACGACGCCTGTGCGTGTCATCTTCAGCCAATCGCCGGCAGCAGCGCGACATTGCAACATTCACAGACCGTGGGTGTGCTGTACAGCGAAAACACCCGGGAAAACCTGCAATACCTGTCGCGCTACCACGACATGGCGTTGCACGGCGCCAAGGATGCGCTGGATTCGCGAATTCGTGCAGCCTTTGTCAGCAGCTCCGACCCGGAACTGGCCATCGATTGGTTGCTCAGCTCGCTGCAGCGTCATTTTTCGTCGGTGACGGTTTACGACAGCCTTGATGCGCTGATTCAGGCACACCCGGACATTGTGGTGAAACTCGACACCTTCAACCGCTTGCTGACCCAGCAAAACAGCCTGTACGAGGCGCATTTCATCGCGCGTTTCTACGATGCCGACCTGCAATACATCGGCAAGGCCGAGGGCTCGGTGGAGAAACAGATTCCGTCGGTCTGGGTACACGACAAAGCGGCGCAGGAGATTGCCGCACAGATCGAGCAACAACGTGATCTGCAACTCAATGCCTTGAAGCAGTTCGATGCCTCGCTCAAGGCGCTGGTGGCTTCCAGCTGAACACTCAAAACCAAAAGGGCAGCGGTGGCGCCGTGACGCTGAACCGTTGCCGGATGAACCGGACTTTTATTTTCAGGATTACACCAATGCGTACTTTTTTTTGCCCCGACCCTGGCGGTTGCCTCCTTGCTGCTCGCCGGTTGCTCCTCCGCACCGAACGACCCGACGCTGACCTTGCAGACCCGCAAGACCCCGGCGCAATACGCCGATTGCGTGGTGCCCAAGCTGCAGAGCAGTGCGCTGAACCCGACCGTCTCGCAGACCCAGCGCAGCTACCGGATCGTGGTGCCGAGCAAGGTGTCGGCAGACAACGTGCTGGAAGCCTACAAGGCCGGCAACGGCGGCAAGGTGTTCATCTACGAGCGCCATTTGCTGGCTTCCAATTTCCTGCCTTCCAGTTTTGAACGCGCTGCCCAGGATTGCATCTGACCCGGCCGCGCACACCGTTCTGACCGAGCTCCTTTGGTTGGCCGCAACCAACCAATACTTTGCCCCGCACCTCATTCGGTTGCGGGGCTTTTTTTGCCTGACGTTTGCTGCGGTTTTGATGTCGGCACGCTGACGCTTGCCCTGCGTGGTCGGCTGCTTGCGTCGGCAAAGGGGAATATGGTTGTATGGTACAACTAAATTTCAGTGGTGATGTGTCATGAGTATCCCTACAGCCTTGATCGAAGAAATCCGTACAGCGTCGCGCACGATGGTGCGTGAGTTCGGTTTCCTGCGCGCCACCCTGGCGGCGACCGACTATTCAGCCTCCGGCGTGCACGCATTGCTGGAAATCGAGGCCGGGGACGGCGTCAGCGCTGCACAACTGGCGCAAAGCCTTGGCCTGGAAAAATCCAGTGTCAGCCGCATGGTCGGCAAACTGATCAAGGCCGGGGAGATCGAGGAGCGTGCCGCCGAGGACGCCCGGGTCAAGCTGTTGCAACTGACCGCGCAGGGCCGGCAGACCGTCGCCGACATTCATGCCTACGGCCGGGCGCAGGTCAGCAACGCACTGAACACGCTCAATCCGTCGCAACAACAGAGCGTGGCGCAGGGCCTTGCAACTTACGCCCATGCGCTCAAAAGCATCCGTCTGGGCGCTGACCGGCCACTCACACCGAACCTGCACATCAGCGCCGGCTATCGCCCCGGGCTGATTGGCCGCGTGGCGCAAATGCATGCGGATTATTATTCGCGGCATTCCGGTTTCGGCGCGATCTTCGAAAGCCGCGTCGCCAGTGAAACGGCGGAGTTTGTCGGGCGCCTCGATCAGCCCTGCAACCAGATCTGGGTGGCGATGCTTGATGAGCGCATTGTCGGCTCCATCGCAATCGACGGGCAGGATCTGGGTAACAATCAGGCGCATTTGCGCTGGTTCATCCTCGACGACGGCTGCCGCGGCAGTGGCGTCGGCCGGCAACTGCTGAGGGCGGCGGTGGAGTTTTGCGATCAGCACGGCTTTGACGCGATTCAGCTGTGGACCTTCAAAGGCCTCGACGCCGCGCGCCGACTGTACGAAGCGGCCGGGTTCGAACTGACCATGGAAGAGCAGGGCAGCCAGTGGGGCAGTGTGGTGACGGAACAGCAGTTCACCCGAACAGCCGCCTCACGGTGACGGTTGTATCAGTGTCATCACCCAGGCGCTGTATGTGTCCGCCAGTCAGGCTTCCTGCGCCTTGGCGCTGGCAATCGAAAACGCCTTCGGCAGACTGGCGCCATTCTTCGCGGCCAGGATCTCGGCCATCACGCTGACGGCAATTTCCGCCGGTGTCTTGCTGCCAATGTAAATGCCGATTGGCCCGTGCAGCCGTTCGAGTGATGTCTGGGTCTCACCAAAATGCTCGATCAGCCGTTCGCGGCGCAGTTGGCTGTTGCGCCGCGAACCGATGGCGCCGATGTAAAACGCCGGGCTGTGCAGGGCTTCGAGCAATGCCAGATCGTCGAGTCGCGGATCATGGCTCAAGGCGACGATGCAGGTGCGCAGATCGACCGCGAAGTCGCGCACCACGTCGTCCGGCATGCCGATGATGCGCTCCACACCGTCCACCGCCCAGGTGTCGATGTATTCGGCACGCGGGTCGCACACCGCGACCTTGAAGCCGTTGAACAGGGCCATGGTCGCCAGGTACTCGGCCAGCGCGCCGGCGCCGATCATCAGCAGGCGATACCCCGGCCCGAGGGTATTGAGCATCCGTTGGCCGTCGAAACTGAATTGCTCAGGAGTTGCCGTAGTTTCCAGCGTGACGCGACCGCCATCCAGTGCCAGGCAGCGGCGTACCAGTTGCCCGGCATCCAGTTGCTGCAGCAGTTGGTCCAGCACCTGCCATGAGGGATTGAACTCAAGAATCAGCTCAAGCGTGCCGCCACAGGGCAAACCGAAACGATGCGCCTCGTCGGCGCTGACGCCGTAGCGCACCACCTGGGGTGCACTGTCCTTGAGTCCGCTGCCGCCCTGCGCGGTGGTGTAACGCTGGATCAGATCGTCCTCAATGCAGCCACCGGACACGCTGCCCACCACGCGCCCGTCGTTACGCAAAGCCATCATCGACCCTGTCGGGCGCGGCGAAGAGCCCCATGTGCGCGCCACCGTGGCGAGCAACACCTGCTCGCCGGCGGCGAGCCAGTCCCGCGCGGTGCGCAGGACCAGCAAGTCGATGCTTTCCATCAAACGTTCCTCTAACGCATTTGCAGGATGATCGGGCTGCTGCTGGCCGGATCGGTACGTTCACGCAGCTTGTTGACGGCCTGCGCTTCAATGGCACCGCCCTGATTGCCCCAGGTGCTGCGCATGAAGGTCAGCACTTCGGCGATCTCTTGATCCGACAACTGCTCACGGAAGGCCGGCATGCGATAGGCGTCCGGCACTCCGGCCGCCACCACCCGCTGCGAACCGTTGAGGGTGATGTTGATCGCCGAAGCACTTTCCTTGGCCAGTGCCGAGGTGGCGCCGGCCAGCGGCGGCATCCATTCCGACTGGCCCTTGCCGTCGAGGCCGTGGCACGAAGCACAGCGCGTGACGTAGGTATGGGCACCGGGCGCGTCCAGACGTTCCGTCGCCGAAGCCGCTTGGTACTGCCACGGCTGGCCGTCGCGCTGACGATCCCCCGGCAATGACTTGAGATAGCGGGCGATCGCGGTCAGATCGTCATCGCTCATGAACTGCGTGGAGTTGTTGAACGCCTCGGTCATCGAGCCGTAAACCACCGCGTGTTTGTTGCGCCCGGTCTTGAGGAACTGCACGATCTCCGGCTCGCTCCAACGGCCCAGGCCGGTGTTGTGATCATCACGCAGACTTGGCGCATACCAGCCATCGAGCAAGGCGCCAGCGAGGTACGGCGTGGCGGACTCATCCAGAGCCTTCTCGTTGAACGCCAGACCGCGTGGCGTATGGCAACTGCCGCAGTGCCCGGCGCCTTGCACGAGATAAGCGCCGCGATTCCACACGGCATCCTGCGCCGGTTTGGCCACGTAAGGCTCGGTTTCGGCAAACACACCGTTCCACAACGCAATCGGCCAGCGCAGGTTCAACGGAAAAGGAATCGCACTCGGGATATTCGCCTGCTTGACCGGTGCCACGCCTTTCATGAAAAACGCGTACAGCGCTCGCACGTCGTCGTCACTGAGCTTGGCGTAGGACGGGTAGGGCATCGCCGGGTACAGGCGACGGCTGTCGGGTGCCACGCCGTGGCGTACTGCACGGTCAAAGTCCGCCAGGCTGTAGCGACCAATACCGGTTTCCGGCTCCGGGGTGATGTTGGTCGCGTGGATCGCGCCCAGTGGCGTGGCCATTTCCAGGCCGCCAGCGAACGGCGCACCGCCCGGCACGCTGTGGCACGCCACGCAATCGCTGAGCCGGGCTACATATTCGCCACGAGCCACCAGCGCCGGGTCGATGTCGGCCACGGCGGTGTGGTTGTTTTCAAGGCGCGAGACAGGCTCGCGGGTGACATACCAGGCCAGCAGGCCTGCCGCGACCAGGCACGGCACTGCCAGCCAGCCTGCGGTTCTTGCGAATCGGCTGTTGTTCATGGACGCTCCGGCGCTGATCAAGTGAAGGTGTGGCGGCTCATGGGCAGGCTGCGCACCCGTTGCCCGGTCAGCGTTGCCACCGCATTGGCGACGGCGGGCGCGACAGCGGGCAACGGTGGTTCACCGATGCCGCCCATTTTTTCCCCGCTCTCGACCACACGCACGTGGACCCGGGCCATCCGCGCGGGCGGCAGGATCGGATACAAGTCGTAGTTGCGCGCACGCGGTTTGCCATCAATCCACACGGCTTCCTCCACCAGGGTCTGCGACAGGCCCAGCGCCACCGCGCCGTTGACCTGCGCTTCGACAATCGCCGGATTGACGATGCTGCCGGGGTCGATTGCCTGCCAGATGTCGTGCACCTTGACCTGACCGTGCTCGATGGAGACCTCGGCGATCACCGCCGTCTGGGTACCGAACGGCGACGCCATCGCCACGCCTCGCGCACGTTTGCTGCCGTCCGCCGCGGTAAACGGCCCACGCTTCCAGCCACCCGACAGCTCGCCCACTGCGTGCAGCAACGTGGTCAGCCGTTGGTTGTCGCGCAGCAGGTGCAGGCGCAATTCGAACGGATCCTTGCCGCCCTTGTCAGCCAGTTCGTCAAGGAACGACTCATAGAAGAAGTCGTTGAGCGAGTTGCCCACCGAACGCCAGTAACCGAGCATCGCCGGGCCTTTGGCGTAGATCTGCGCGATGCGCTTGTTGGGGATTGCATAGGACTTGCCCGACATGCCTTCAAGCGCCGTCGGGTCGAGCTTCTCACCCTGTTTGCCGGCCAGCGCCTCGGTCGGTCCTTCGGTGGCGCTGATCGCTTCGATTGCCAGCGGCCAGCCGTCGTTGTCCAGCGCGGCGCGGAAATTCACCGCGGCTACAGGACGCAGCACGTCACGCAGGAACTCTTCCTCGCGGCTCCAGATCAGTTTGACCGGGCGGCCAACCGCCTTGGATAACTCGATCGCCTGCGGATAGGGGCTGGCGGCGTCGTAGAGGAAATGCCGACCGAAGAAGCCGCCCAGCAATGGCGAATGCAAGGTGATGCGCGACGGGTCCAGTCCGGTGCGTTTGGCGATGTCGGCCCGGAACATGTCCGGCGCCTGATTCGGCAGCCAGACCTCCAGCGAACCGTCGGGATTTAAGCGGGCCAGCGCCGACGGCGGCTCCAACTGGCCGTGGTTCAGGTACTGGTTGTGGTAAGTGGCGTCAATCCGGGTTTTGGCGCTGGCCAGAACGGCAGCCACGTCGCCCTCATTTTCATCATCCCTGGCCGGGCCTTTGTCGTCAGCCAGGCGCTTGAGCCAGGCATCACTGGAAAAGTTTGCGGGCATCGGCCGTACTTTGCTGTCGGCGGTTGGCTCTTGCCAGTCGACCTGGATCGCTTCCACCGCACGTTTGGCGTGCCACCAACGCTCGGCGACCACGGCCACGGCACCCGGCAGACGATGCACGGAATGCACGCCTTTCATCGCCTTGACCTGCTCTTCGTTGCGCAAGTTGCCTACGGTCATGCCCAAACGCGGCGCATGTTGAACGGCGGCGTGGAGCATGTCATCGACTTTCAGATCGATGCTGTACAGCGCCTTGCCGGTGGACTTGTCGTAGGCATCGACGCGCTTCACCGGTTTGCCGATCCAGCGGAACTGGCTCGGATCACGCAGTTGCACCGAGGCCGGATCGGGCACCGGCAGATCCATGGCGTGTTCGGCCAGTTCACCGTAGGCCAGCGAGCGACCCGATTTGGCGTGCATGACTTTGCCGGGTTCAGTGCTCAGTTCGCTGACCGGCACCCCAAGTTTCTGCGCACCGGCCTGCAGCAGCATGGCGCGGGCGAGGGCGCCGAGGCGGCGCATCACCGGGTAACTCATGCGCACTGACATGCTGCCGCCGGTGATGCGCATGCCGTTTTCCATCACCACATAGGCTTCGCCGGGCGGCGCGGCTTCGACCAGGAAGGTCGCGGGGTCGGCATCCAGCTCTTCACCGACAATCTGCGCCATCGCGGTGAACGTACCTTGTCCGCCTTCCATGAACGGGCAGAGCAGGCGCACGCGGTTGTCCGGGCGGATTTCCAGAAACGCCGGCACCTGCGTGCCACGCTCGGCAGTTGCGGCCGCCACTGCGGCTTGCACCCGAGTCGTGCCCAGCGGCAGGCCGAAGCCGAGCACCAGTGCGCCGACGGCGGTGCCGGCCAGGAAACGTCTGCGCGACACGTTGATCGGTTCGTGCAGCGCCAGTGCTGACGCTTCCTGGGACGGATCGATACGCACGTTCATCAGGCGTCTCCCTTGCCGGCCAGCTCATGTACGGCGGCATGAATGGCGTTGTACGTGCCGCAGCGGCACAGGTTGACCATCGCCGCCTCGATCTGCGCGTCACTCGGTTTGGGGTTTTGCTTGAGCAGCGCCGTGGCGGCCATTACCTGGCCGGACTGGCAGTAGCCGCACTGGGCGACCTGCAGATCAACCCAGGTCGAGACCACCCGTTTGCCGACATCATCGGCCTCGATCGCCTCAATGGTGGTGACCTCGCGACCGACCACACCGGCCACCGGCGTGACGCACGAGCGCACCACGTTGCCGTCCACCAGCACGGAGCAGGCGCCGCACTGCGCCAGTCCACAGCCGTATTTGGTGCCGGTCATGCCCAGGTCATCGCGGATCACCCACAGCAGGGGCGTATCGGCGTCGGCATCGACCTGATAGGTTTTCTGGTTGATTCGTAGTTCCATGGTTCACCCGCTCGATCATCGGTTGACGTGCATTTTTATAAGCGGTGAAACGCGGCGTGGCGCCTCACCGGTAAAGCGTGTTCTTGCTCAACTGGCCGCGTTACCCAGCGCTTCTGCGGCGAAGGGTTCGCCACGCAGCAGCGCGATGTCACGACTGGGTGCGGTGCCATACAGACGTGCGTATTCGCGGCTGAACTGCGAAGGACTTTCATAGCCGACCGCAAACGCCGCTCGCGAAACGTCCAGACGCTCCATCAACATCAGCCGACGGGCTTCGTTCAGTCGCAGCCATTTCTGGTACTGCAGCGGGCTCATGCCGGTGAGCTGGCGGAAGTGGTGGTGAAAGGTCGGCGCGCTCATCTGCACCCGCGCCGCCAACTCATCGATGCGCAGCGCTGTGCTGTAGTTGACCTTGAGCCAGTCGATGGCTTTGGCGATGCGATAACCCTGGCCATCGACGGCCGTGATCTGCCGCAGCCGCGCGCCTTGATCGGTATGGAGCAACCGATAGTGGATTTCCCGCAGCACCAGCGGCGCCAGCACCGGAATCGCCTCAGGCTCGTCGAGCAAGGCCAGCAGGCGCTCAAGCGCGCCTTCCAGCGCGGACGACAGGTTGCCAATGCCAGCGCCCGCGTTCATCGACGGCTGCCGTTTCGCAGGCAAGCCACCTTTGCTGAGGATCTCGGCGAGCATGCCGACATCCAGTTTCAGCACCAGCCCGACACAGGGCTGTTCGGGGCTGGCCGCCAGCACTTCGGAATTGGCAGGCAGATCCAGTGAAGTGACCAGAAATCGCGAAGGGTCATAGCGGTAACCCTCACCGCCAACCCACAAGCGCTTTTCCCCGCGGCCCACCAGAATCAGGCTCGGCTCGATCATGCACACGGCCGGTGGCGCCGGCTGATCGCGACGAAACAGCGACAGGCCGGGTATCGACGTGGCGACGTCACCCGGCACGCTCACGCGCGAGTCAATGTTCAACGCCAAAGGTGATGCGGGGCGCAACGGGGTAGGGATCATGTCGGACAACTCCTGTTGATCGAACTCTAATCCGCTGCACAGGCGTTTCCTATACACCACCCCGCAACCTCAGAGGATCAGGCAAGCATTCAAGAGGAATGCACTAGGGCGGAGGTGGATCGACCGGGAGAATGTGTCAAACCATTACGGGAGAGACGCGATTCGACAACGCGATCCTCGCACCGTGAAAACAGTTCGTCGGGGCCATCGCCCGGACGCCTCTCGCCATACAGGTAGTTCCCATGACCTCCCTTTCCACAGAACAGCGCGGCTGGAGCGCGGTGCTGGCCATGTCGTTGGCCGCCTTCGCTCTGGTCGCTTCAGAATTCATGCCGGTCAGTCTGCTGACGCCGATTGCCGCGGAACTGCAGATCAGCGAAGGTCAGGCCGGGCAGGGGATTTCCGTGTCCGGTGCATTCGCCCTGATGACCAGCCTGGTGATTGCAGCGGTCGCTGCTCGGGTCGAGCGCAAGAAGCTGTTGTTGGGGCTGACCTTGCTGATGATCGTCTCGGGGACGGTGGTCGCGTTCGCGCCGGGCTACTCGTCGTTCATGTTCGGGCGGGCCTTGATCGGCATCGCGATCGGCGGTTTCTGGTCGTTGTCGGCGGCGACCGCGATGCGGCTGGTGCAGCCGGATCAAGTGTCCCGGGCACTGGCCATTGTCAACGGCGGTAACGCGCTGGCGACCGTAATCGCTGCTCCGGCGGGCAGCTTCCTCGGATCGTTGATAGGCTGGCGCGGCGCGTTCTTCTGTGTGGTTCCGGTCGCCGCGCTGGCGGCCATATGGCTGCTGGTCAGTCTGCCGTCCTTCAAGCTCGAGCGTCAGGCCGGTAGCGGCAACGCCCTGCGGCTGATGAAGCAATGGCCGGTCGCTTTGGGGATGGTCGCCGTCAGCGTATTTTTCATGGGGCAATTCATGCTGTTCACCTACCTGCGGCCCTTTCTGGAGGGGGTAACCGGGGTCAGCGTTGCAACCCTGTCCTTGATGTTGCTGGGACTGGGGCTTGCCGGTTTCATCGGGACCTTTGTGATCGAAAGATTCCTCGGCACTGGCCTGTACCGCACGCTGACGGTTATCCCGCTGATAATGGCGGTCATTGCATTGGCGCTGGTCAACTTTGGCGCATCGCCGCTGCTGACTGCGGTGCTGCTGGGCCTGTGGGGGCTGGTCGCCACGGCGGCGCCCGTGGGCTGGTGGACATGGCTGGCGCAAACACTCCCGGAGGATGCCGAAGCTGGCGGAGGCTTGCTCGTGGCCATCGTGCAACTGGCAATCGCCGGAGGGGCCATCGTCGGTGGCCTGGCGTTTGATCTGAGCGGTTATAAAGCCACCTTCGAGCTGAGCGCGGCGGTGTTAGTGATTGCGTCGGTGCTCGCCTGGTTATCGGGGCGCAGTGCTGCACAAGTGCATTTTGTCGAGTCGAACGTGGTCGGTTGAGAGAAATGTGAGAGGGATCGTGGAATTGACAGCTCTGCTCCAGCAACGGATTTGTCAATGACACTATGTGTCATATAGTCTTTGGCGCATCACTCCTCCAGCCTCTCATCAAGGATTTCCAATGAACGTTCATTTCGTGGTTCACGAAGCATTCGAATCGCCCGGCGCCTATGAAAACTGGGTACGCGAACGTGGCCATGAAGCGAGTTATTCGCGCGTGCATGCGTTTGAGGCCTTGCCCGCGAGCGTCGAAAACATCGACCTGCTGGTGGTGTTGGGCGGCCCGCAATCTCCGGCGACGAGCAAAGAGGAATGTCCGCATTTCGATGCGGCTGCCGAGTGCGACCTGATCGTTAGAGCGATTAACGCGAACAAGGCAGTGGTAGGCGTTTGCCTGGGGGCGCAATTGCTCGGCGAAGCGCTGGGTGCTGCGCATGGTCACAGCCCGGAAAAGGAGATTGGCAATTTTCCGATCACCTTGACCGAGGCGGGCAAGAACAACGCCAAGGTGGCGCACTTCGGCGATGCGCTCGACGTCGGTCATTGGCACAACGATATGCCGGGGCTGACGGCGCAGGCGAAGGTCCTCGCCGTCAGTGAGGGCTGTCCGCGCCAGATTGTCGAGTACGGCGATCTGGTCTACGGCTTCCAGTGCCACATGGAGTTCACGGCGGAGGTCGTGGAGCGTTTGATTGCCGCGTCCCCTGACGAGCTCGCGGCGGCGCTGGATTGTCGTTTCGTTCAGCAGCCGGCGGCGCTTCGCACCAACGCTTATGAGCAGATGAACCTGAAACTGTTCGAGTTCCTCGACAAGCTGATGGCGCATTATCAGCGGCAAACCAACGACTAGATACTCAAACAATGGCGCCGTCACATCGCAGCATCACGGCGCCTCCTGCTCAGATCCAGACGTCGTTGTCAGCCGTGCGCTCGCCACCTTCGTGCCCGGTGTTACGCACCCCCCGAGGCTCGATCATCATCAGGCGCGCTTCTCCTTCCGCTGCCGTTCGATGTTCGATCCCGCGCGGCACGACGTACAGCTCACCCGGTTCGACGTATACGCTGCCATGGGGCAGGTCGATCCGCAGCGTGCCCTCGATCACAATAAAGGCCTCATCTGTTTCCGGGTGGGAGTGCCAGATGAACTCACCTTCGATACGAACCACTTTGAACTGGTAGTCATTCATTTCGGCGACCACACGGGGGCTCCACTGCTGATCGATCAGCGCGGATTTCTGCGCCAGATTGATGGCCTGCAGTGCTGGTACTTTGCTGGTATGTGGCATGACAAATCCTCTATCAGACAGAAGTCGTCAGCCTAGCGGAGGGGTTATTGGCGATGCTTGTACGATCCTGCAAGTTGCCTTTGCCCCAGGACGCGTTCCAGCCAACGCGACGGAGATACCCCATAAGTGCGGGTGAAGTGCCGGGTCATATGACTTTGGTCGTGAAAACCCGCAGCCAGTGCGGCATCCACCAGCGAGAATCGGTCAAGCAGCAGCGTGCGCAATATATCCAGGCGACGCAGGGTCACGAAACGATAGGGGCTGGTGCCAAACAGCACTCTGAAGTCCCGAGAGAGGCTCCACCTTTCACGGCCGCTGGCGTGCTCCAGCATTTCCAGCGTAATGCTCTGGTGCAGGTGAGCCATGATGAATTCCCTTGCGCGCTCGGCTGCCGGGTAATCGAGCAGTTTGCGCCCGCGAGGTTTGCCGGCCACGGCGCGCAGGGCCATTGCCAGATCAAACAGGGCGTCCTGTTCTTCCAGCGGATCAAGCGAGTAATCCATCGCCTGCACGAACGCTTCACTGGCGCGATACAGGCGCGGGTCGCTGGATAGACCGCCGGCGATGAAGGGTAGCGGTTCACCCTTCAACACCTGCTGAATCAAAGCCGGATCGATATAGGCCATTCGATAGCGAAACCCCGCTTCGGTCCCGGCCATGCCATCGTGCAGTTCATCAGGATGCAGGAGCAAGGTGTTACCCGGTAAGCCGTGGCGCAGGCTGCCCTTGTAGTGAAAGCTTTGCACGCCAGAGAGAGTGCGACCGATCGAGTAAGTATCGTGCCGATGTGGGTGGTAGCCATGGCCGCCAAACCGGGCTTCGATACGTTCTATCCGCCCCGGCTGTGTGCTGCGCACTACCCAATCGGAATCTGGATCTGGTCTGGACTGTTCCATGGTTTCACTGTCTCTGAGAGAAGCCTGCTGCGAGCGATGATAGCCAAGCTGATCGAAAGCAGGGTGTCACCGTTGCCCTCGCGTATTTTGCGCCAGACGCTCACGCCAGTTGCCACCGTGCGTGCGTTGGCATGCCTCCTCGGAGTCGAAACACACGTTTCGCTCTGATGCGGGCAGGTCGATATCGGCCTCCCTCAGCGCGGTGGCCGTCAGTTCGAAGATCCGCGCTTTGGCTTGTGTGAGGGCGAGATTTTTGTTGGCCTCAGTATCGAACACCCAGATTACTTTCAGGGTCGCCGCCAACGCGTTCAGGTCAGCGGTGTGGGTCAGCCAGGTGAAGCCCTGGATTTCAGCTTTTGCGGCTTCACATGCGTCGGTGAGCGTGGCAATCAAGCGCCGCTCGATCCGCGCCAGTTCTCGTTTTCCAGCAGGCATTGCAGATCCTTTGACGACAGTGGTGGTGTGGTCTCACTGTAATTGCTGAGGATTCACAAATCCTCAAGTCCAACCCGAATTCCCTGTGGGAGCGAGCTTGCTCGCGAAAGCGGTAGGTCTGTTATGTCAGTGTTGACTGACTTGGCGCCTTCGCGAGCAAGCTCGCTCCCACAAAGGTTGCTGTGAACCGGGATGCCCCTGTCCAGTACAAATCTTTGTGGGATTGTGGCGTCAATCCAGATCGCTGGCCTGATGCCGCTCGGCAACCTGGCTCGCCTCGTCACCCCAGGTGCGATTGACACGCTGGCCACGCTTCACCGCAGGGCGTTGGGCGATGTCTTCGGCCCAGCGCTGCACGTGGGTGTATTCGTGGGCCGCCAGAAATTCGGCGGCTGAATACACATTGTTGCGCACCAGTTGGCCGTACCATGGCCAGACCGCGATGTCGGCAATGGTGTAGTTGTCGCCGGCCAGGTAGCGGCTTTCCTTGAGGCGTCGGTCGAGCACATCGAGCTGACGCTTGGTTTCCATGGTGAAGCGGTTGATCGGGTATTCGAGCTTCTCCGGCGCATACGCATAGAAGTGCCCGAAGCCGCCGCCCAGATAAGGCGCAGAGCCCATCTGCCAGAACAGCCAGTTCAGGGTTTCCGTGCGGCCAGCCGGGTCTTTGGGCAGGAAGGCGCCGAACTTTTCCGCCAGATACAGCAGGATCGAACCGGACTCGAACACCCGAATCGGCGGCTGTGCGCTGCGGTCGAGCAGGGCCGGAATTTTCGAGTTCGGATTGATCTCGACAAAACCGCTGGAGAACTGATCGCCCTCGTTGATGCGGATCAGCCAGGCGTCATATTCGGCCCCGGAATGCCCCAACGCCAACAGCTCCTCCAGAAGGATGGTCACCTTCACGCCATTGGGGGTCGCCAGGGAGTACAGCTGCAGCGGATGTTTGCCGACAGGCAATGTCTTGTCATGCGTCGGCCCGGCAATCGGGCGATTGATGCTGGCGAAATGGCCGCCGGACGGCGCTTCGTGTTTCCAGACCTTGGGCGGAGCGTAGGGCGCTTTACTCATGAAATGGGCCTCATGGTGAACTTGCCGAGAATGACCTGACGGATATCAGACACGACAGCATAAACGCTCTAGCTCAAGACTGCGCAACCCCCGGAATGATCAAACACGCCGCCAGCCCCATCAGTGCAATTCCGATGAACTTGTCGAGGAGCCGCTGTTTTTCCAGCAGGCGACGGCGTAACCGTTCAGTGGAGAAAAACAGTGCAACCAGACTGAACCACAGCCAATGAATGACCGACATGAACAAGCCATAGGCAAAGTTCACCGTCAGCGAACTGCCAGGCTCCACCACCTGGCTGTAGGCCGCCACCACAAACATCATGGTTTTCGGATTCAGTGCATTGGTCAGAAAGCCTGAGCAGAACACCTTCCAGGCGCGGGGTACCGAAGCGTTCGCATCGGCAAATGTCAGCACCGATTGATTGGTAAAGGACTTGATGCCCAGATAGACCAGGTATCCGGCGCCCAGCAGTTTCATCATCCAGAACAGCAGCGGCGATTGGGTGATGATCAGCGCCACCCCGAACACCGTGTAGAACACATGAACCTGCACGCCACAAGCGATGCCCAGCGCGGCTAATAACCCGCTGCGCCGTCCGTAGGCATAACTGTTGCGGGTAACCATGGCAAAGTCCGGACCCGGGCTGATCACCGCCAGAACGGTGATGGCGATTACCAGAAACAATTCATTCATGCCTACGCTCCATCACGTCATTTGCGCTACTTGATTTCACAGATGCACTGTCCGCAGTCATTCTTGCAAAAGTTTGGAGGGATGCGGCAGGCTCCGAGTGGCGCCATGATGGGGAATTGTCACTGGCAAAAAAAAACGATTTATAGTCGCGAAAATCTGTGAGAAATCATCGCCTATATGAACCTGCCTCCGCTGGCTGCCTTTCGTTTCTTCAACACCGCCGCCCAGACCCAGAGTTTCGTCAAGGCTGCCGAACTGCTGCACGTCACCCACGGCGCAGTCAGCCGCCAGGTGCGTTTGCTGGAGGAGGCGATCGGGGTCGAATTGTTCGAGCGGCGTAACCGCGCGATCTTTCTCAACCATGCCGGGCGCTTGCTGTTCAATGTCACCGCGCCGATGTTCGAGCAGTTGCAGAGCACGGTTTATCGCCTGCAACGCGAAGTCCACGATGACGTGCTGGTGGTGTCCTGCGAGCCGACCATCGCCATGAAATGGCTGATCCCGCGACTGCCCGACTTCCACAGCGCGCATCCACAGTTGCAGGTGCAACTGCTGACGGCCGGCGGGCCGATCGACTTCGCTCGTTCAGGGGTGGATCTGGCGATCCGCCGTGACGATTTCCATTGGGACGAAACCGTGCACGGCGTGACCCTTTGTGAAGAGTGGATCGGCCCGGTCTGCGTGCCGTCCAGTCGACCTGACGGTGATCATTTGCGTGGCGCCTGCCTGCTGCACAGCAAGACCCGCCCGCAGGCGTGGGACAACTGGATGCGACTGGCCGGCATGGACGCATCGGGTGTCAGTCGGGTCGATTACGAGCATTTCTACCTGTGCATTCAGGCCGCGCTGGCCGGGCTGGGCGTCGCTATGGCGTCGTTTCTCATGGTGCAGGACGAACTCAAGTCCGGCCAGTTGATCGCGCCGTTCGACTTTGTGCGGGACGGTTCGAGCTATTGCCTGCTGTCACCGCGACCCTTCGAACAGAGCGCCAATGTCATGCTTTTTCGCGAGTGGATTGCCCGGCAGATGAGCGCGTGCAGCCCACCGCTCGTGGATGATCCGAAGCCTTGACGACAGAGGGGCTGCAGTCAATGGGTCAGGCGTCATCGCCGCTCGTTCCTGCATGCACCAAAAACAACCTCAGAAGATCGCAGCCTTCGGCAGCTCCTACAGGGATCGGTTCGGCAATGCCGTCGGGTAAAAACAATCGAAACTTCGCGCGCGTCCCGACTGTCCAGACCCATGTACCGCCCGGCGGATGTCTCGCCGGGCAGGCTTCATGCATCGGTGACAGGCGAGGAACGAAATGACGACGACAGTGGGCGATTTTCTGGTTGAGCGGCTCAGCCAATGGGGCGTCACGCGGATTTTTGGTTATCCGGGAGACGGCATCAATGGCGTATTCGGCGCGCTCGCCCGAGCCAATGGCAAGATCGAATTCGTTCAGGCCCGACACGAAGAAATGGCCGCGTTCATGGCGTCGGCCCACGCTAAATTCACTGGCGAACTGGGTGTGTGCATCGCCACGTCGGGGCCCGGCGCTTCGCACCTGATCACCGGTCTGTACGACGCGCGCATGGATCACCAGCCGGTGCTGGCGATAGTCGGTCAGCAGGCGCGGACGGCGCTCGGCAGTCATTACCAGCAGGAGCTGGATCTGGTCTCGATGTTCAAGGACGTGGCCGGGGCCTTTGTGCAGCAGGCCTCGGCGCCGTCGCAGGTGCGTCATCTGCTCGATCGTGCCGTGCGTACGGCGGTTGGCGAGCGGCGGGTGACGGCGATCATTCTGCCCAATGATTTGCAGGATCTTGCGTACGAGCCACCGGCGCGGGCACACGGCACTGCGCATTCCGGCGTCGGATACACCAAGCCGAAAGTGCTGCCCTACGAGGCGGATCTGCAGCGCGCCGCCGACGTTTTGAACAGCGGTGAAAAAAGTCGCGATTCTGGTCGGCGCTGGCGCGTTGCAAGCGACGGATGAAGTGATCGCCATCGCGGAAAAAACTCGGTGCTGGCGTCGCCAAGGCGTTACTCGGCAAGGCCGCGCTGCCGGACGACTTGCCGTGGGTCACCGGCAGTATCGGCCTGCTGGGCACCGAGCCGAGCTACAAGATGATGAGTGAATGCGACACCTTGTTGATGATCGGCTCGGGTTTTCCCTATGCCGAATTTCTGCCCAAGGAAGGTCAGGCGCGCGGCGTGCAGATTGACCTGCAGCCAGACATGCTCAGCCTGCGTTATCCGATGGAGGTCAATCTGGTCGGTGACTCCGCCGAAACCCTTGGCGCGCTGCTGCCGTTGCTCGAACAGAAGACCTCGCACAAGTGGCGCAAAAAGATCGAGGGCTGGCGCGGCAGTTGGGAGAAAACCCTGGAAAAGCGTGCGATGGCCAAAGCTGATCCGATCAATCCGCAGCGGGTGGTGTATGAACTGTCACCGCGCCTGCCGGAGCAGGCGATCATCACCAGCGACTCGGGCTCCTGCGCCAACTGGTACGCGCGTGACCTGAAGATTCGCCGCGGCATGCAGTGTTCGCTGTCCGGTGGCCTGGCCTCGATGGGCGCTGCCGTGCCGTATGCGATCGCGGCCAAGTTCGCGCACCCCGAGCGCGCGGTGATTGCGCTGGTGGGTGACGGTGCGATGCAGATGAACAACATGGCCGAACTGATCACCGTTGCCAAATACTGGCGCCAATGGAGCAGCCCGAAATGGATCTGCGCGGTGTTCAACAACGAGGATCTGAATCAGGTCACCTGGGAGCAGCGGGTGATGGAGGGCGATCCTAAGTTCGAAGCCTCGCAGAGCATTCCCGATGTGCCGTATCACCTGTTCGCCATTTCCATCGGCCTGAAAGGGATTTTCGTCGACCGCGAAGAAGACGTCGCCGCTGCCTGGGAGCAGGCACTGGCCTCGGACGTGCCGGTGCTGATCGAGTTCAAGACCGACCCCAACGTGCCGCCATTGCCGCCGCACATCAAACTCGAACAGGCGAAGAAATTTGCCACGACCCTGCTCAAGGGCGACCCGGACGAGGCGGGCGTGATCGTGCAAGCCGCCAAGCAGGTGCTGGCCAGCGTCCTCCCCGGCAAAAAATAATCGTGCAGGCGCTTCGTCGTGTCCCAAATCTGTGAGCGCCGCAGAACCCTGTGGGAGCGAGCTTGCTCGCGAAAGCGTTGTGTCAGGTGCAGCGATTGTGGAGGTGTCGACGCCTTCGCTGGCAAGCCAGCTCCCACAGGTATTTCGTCGTGTCCCAAATCTGTGAGCGCCGCAGAACCCTGTGGGAGCGAGCTTGCTCGCGAAAGCGTTGTGTCAGGTGCAGCGATTGTGGAGGTGTCGACGCCTTCGCTGGCAAGCCAGCTCCCACAGGTATTTCGTTGTGCCTGAAATCTGTGAACGAGGACCGTGGAGATTTTCATGGGTGAAGCAGCGAAGGTGCTTTTTTGATGTTCATCGGTTGCGCGGGCTGGAGTCTGGGGCGCGAGTATTGGCCGCAGTTTCCGGCCGAGGGTACGCATCTGCAGCGTTACGCGGCGCGGTTTGACTGCGTGGAAATCAACAGCTCGTTTTATCGTCCGCATCGGCGTCAGACCTATGCGCGCTGGGCGGATTCGGTGCCGCCGGGCTTTCGCTTTTCAGTGAAAGTGCCAAAGCAGATCACTCATGAATGGCGTCTGCGGGACTGTGATCAAGCGCTGGACGAGTTTCTCGGGCAGTGCGAGGGTCTGGCCGATCGGCTGGGATGCTTGCTGGTGCAACTGCCACCGTCGCTGGCCTTTGAACCGACAAGCGCAGAGGCGTTTTTCGTGGCGTTGCGCCAACGCTTCGCCGGTGCCGTGGTGCTTGAGCCACGGCATGAGTCATGGGTGGTGGCGGCGCCGCTGTTGCAGGCGTATCGGATTGCCCAGGCCATGGTCGATCCGTCGCGGATCAGTACCGATGGCTCGGCGCAGGGCTGGGCGGGTGTGCACTATTGGCGCCTGCATGGCGCGCCACGGATTTATCACAGTGCTTATGAGATGCCTTATCTGCAGCAATTTGCGCAGGACATGCAGCTTTGCGCTGCTGATGGGGCCAGCGTCTGGTGCATCTTCGACAACACCGCCAGCGGCGCCGCGTTGGGCAACGCGATGACGCTGGCGGCGCTGAGCCGGGCTTGAATCAGGCTGACAAGTGTTCATACAGAATGGTCGCGCCGACGATCATCAGCACCACGCCACCAACCATTTCCGCACGCTTGCCGACGACCGCACCGAGCACCCGGCCGAGCATCACGCCGATAGTCACCATGGTCATGGTCGCCAGGCCGATGGCCGCTGCCGCCACCCAGATATTCACGTCGACAAACGCCAGACCGACGCCGACCGCGAGCGCGTCAATGCTGGTGGCAAACGCGGTGACCGCGAGAATCAGGAACGAATGTTGACCAGGTTTTTTCTTCTTCCTCGTCTTCGTGTTTCAGGCCGTTGTAGATCATGTGCAGGCCGAGGATCAGCAGCAGGGTGAAGGCGATCCAGTGGTCCCATTCGGCGACCCAGCGGGTGGCAGCCTGGCCGATCAGCCAGCCGATGATCGGGGTGATGGCTTCGATCACGCCGAAGATCAGGCCGGTGCGCAGCGCTTCGGTCAGACGTGGTTTGTGCAGGCTGGAGCCTTTGCCGATGGCTGCGGCGAACGCATCCGTGGACATGGCCAAAGCAAGGAATATGAGGGAAACAGGATTCACGGGGGCACACTTCCAGTCGGGCTATGAGTCAACGACACAACCACACGCCCGACTTCAGGCATGGATGTGTCGTCGGTCTCACCAACCAAAAGGTGTTCGTACCACGGCAGGTTGCCGAGAATGTTGATACGAACGCTTCCGAGCGACTCGGAAACAGGCTACTCCCCAACGAGGCTGCGGATCTTATGGGGGCAAACATGAAAATTTTGTCAAAAGCATTGAGGCGATCGATTGACGCAATGGTCGTGCCGGGTCCGGGTGATGTTATTGGCTCGGGGAATCATTGATCCGCAACTGCGCGCACAACCCGCCCTGCGGCCGGTTGTACAGCTGCAACGTGCTGCCGATCTTGCTGACGATCATCTGCACGATCGCCAGCCCCAGCCCGGCGCCGTTGCCGTGGCCGTGGCTGTAGAAACGCTCGAACAGTCGTGCGTATTCCTGCTCGTTGATACCGGGACCGGCGTCCTCGACGCTGATGTACACCGCGCCGCCCGCCTGTGGTTGCACCTGGACTCGTACCTCGCTGCCCGGCGGGGCGAAGTTCAGCGCGTTGGTCACCAGATTCTGCAAGGCAATGGCGAGGGCCACCGGGTCGGTGTCGACCGGGCAGTGGTGGTCGCTGTCGAGGATCAGTTCGACGTCCTTCTCCATGGCCAGCGGTGCCAGTTCGGCGAGCTCTTCGCGCACCAGTTCGGTCAGATCCACAGTGCGGGTGTCGGGATTGGCCAGGTGCGGTTCGATGCGCGCCATGGTCAGCAATTGACTGGCGATGCGCGTCGCCCGATCCACTGCGCTGACCAGATATTCCAGTGCCTCTTCGCGTTGTTGCGGGGTCGCCGCCAGTTGCGCGTTTTGCGCGTGGATCCGCAGGATCGCCAGCGGTGTGCGCAGCTCATGGGCAGCGTCGGCAATGAAGCGTCGCTCCCGCGCCAGCAGATTGTCGATCTGCTGCAACAGGCGATTGAGCGCGGTCTGCATCGGCTCCAGATCATGCGGCAGGGGGCTGAGGTGCAGCGGTTTCAGGGTTTCGGTATCTCGTCCGCGTATGCTCTGCGCCATCGCCCGCAGCGGTTGCAGGCCCCAACCGATGGTCAGCCAGATCAGCGCGGCCAGCAGCGGTACGCCGATCAGACTCGGCCATAACGTGTGGCCGACGATGCGCTCGATCAGGTCCTGACGGATGTCGTCGCGCTCGCCGACCCAGATCAGCAGCCCTTGTTGTGAATCCTTGAGCAGAAACGCGCACCAGTCGCGGCCATTCTCCATCAGGTCATGCGAGCCGAGAGTAGTGGGCGGTGCAGCAAGTTCCGGCGCTTCGGCCGAGCGCACCAGCAATTGCCCGTCGCTGCGCCAGACCTGAAAAGTCAGACGGGTTTCGTAAGGGTGCGCGGCCTCGCCGTCGCCGACCCGGCTCATGGCTTCATCGAAGGCCTGATAGAGCCGGCTCCAGTCGTTGTCGCCGGGTGCGCGCTGGGCCAGCACGCCTTGCAGAAGGCGCGCGCTTTGTGCCAGCTGGGCATCGTAGACTTCTTCGATTTCATGGTGACTGTCGCGCAGCACCAGCCAACTGATCAGCAGGTCGCCGATCAATACCAGAATCAGCACCGGCACCAGAATCCGCGCACGGATGGAAATCATGGTTTGAGCTCCAGCACATAGCCGACACCGCGCACGGTGCGGATCAATTCGCTCGAGAGTTTTTTGCGCAGGTTGTGGATCAGCACTTCGAGGGTGTTGCTTTCGACCCGGTCCTGCCAGCCGTACAGCGCTCGCGACAGGCGTTCGCGGGTGACGACCTTGCCCGGGCGAGCCATCAGTTGATGCAGCAGTTGATATTCCATCGGCGTCACCACCACGTCAGTGCCGTGCCAGCTGACCTGCTGCGTGACCGGATCGAGACACACGCCCGCATGCTCAAGCACCGGCTGCGCACGGCCCTGACTGCGGCGCAGCAGGGCGCGAATGCGCGCCTTCAATTCATCGACGTCGAAGGGTTTGATCAGGTAGTCGTCGGCGCCGGCATCCAGTCCGGCAATGCGTTCGGCAGTGCCGTCGCGGGCGGTGAGGATCAGCACCGGCAAGTCCTGTTGTTCGCCACGCAAGCGTTGCAGCAGCGCCAGACCGTCGAGCCGTGGCAGGCCGAGGTCGAGCAACAACAAGTCGAAACTTTCACTGCGCAGGGCGTGCAGGGCGCTGACCCCGTCCTGCAACCAGTCGAGGGTGTAGCCTTCGCTGCCGAGGGCAACGCGAATGCCTTGACCGAGGGCGCGATCATCTTCGACCAGCAATAGACGCATAACGGATTCTCTTGAGCAAACACGGCGATTGACCGGCGGCATCATGCCGCTGTGCAGGCGGCTGTGGCAGCTGACCCGACGGGAAAGATGTAACGACTCATTGCCAACTAAGCTTCGACTAAGGTTGCTTTTGCACAGTGAGGCCTTCCTCATCGAGCGAGAGTGTTTCCATGCGCAAACTTCTGCTGTTGTCCCTCATCGTTGCCAGCCCGTTGGCCGTCGCCGGCCCGCAATGCACCACCGCCGAACGCTCGCAATGGCAAGACCAGAAAGCCTTTCAGGAGCAGCTCAAGGCTCAGGGCTACGAGATCAGCAAGTTCAAGGTCACCGACGGCAACTGCTACGAGATCTACGGCTTTGACAAGGACAAGCGCAAGGTCGAGATCTACCACGACCCGGTCAGCGGCAAAGCGGTGAAAACCGAGATCAAGGGCTGATGCCGAGCGCGTCCGTGCGCCTGTGGGATCCCGTGGTGCGGCTGTTTCATCTGTCCATCGCGGGCGTCTTCGTTGCCAATTACTTCTTCAATGAAGCCGGTGACGCCTGGCACATCTGGCTCGGCTATTACGCCATGGGCTGGCTGCTGGTGCGGCTGGTCTGGGGATTCGTCGGACCGCACAGTGCGCGTTGGGCGGATTTCTGGCCGACACCGACGCGGTTGATCGCTCATGCGCGCTCACTGATTGCCGGACGGCCCGAGCATCGCCTCGGGCATTCACCGATTGGCGCACTGGTGATGCTGTCGATGTTGCTGGCGATGTTCACCGCCGGTATGAGCGGCTGGGCCATGGAAGAGATCGACGCCCTGTGGGGCGCCGACTGGCCGTTGCAGGTACACGAATTCGCCACCGACACCTTGCTGGTGCTGGTGTGTCTGCACATCGCCGCCGCGTTGTACGAGAGTTTTCTGGTTCGCGACAACTTGCCGTTGTCGATGCTCACCGGACGCCGTCGCCGTTTGCCGGACGATCCGCCGCGCTGACAAGGATGTTTTGCCGATTGCCCTCCATCCTGTTTTTGCCGTGAGTCCACTATGCGTGCGCTTCCCGATCGCTTGAAATTTATTCTCGGCGGACTGGCCGTGAGCCTGGTTTTCTGGGGCGCCTGGCGCAGTCATCCGGCTCATGTGCTGGCGCCATTTGCCGTGGCCGCGCCGCCGGTGGATGCTTCGCTGCAGGCACCAGAGCCGCTGTACAGCAGCCGCTTCGTCTCCTCGCAATTGAATGATTTCGTGCACTCGTCGTCGGTGACCGCGCTGCCGGGCGGTGACCTGATGGCGGTGTGGTTCGCCGGTTCCCGCGAGGGCGCTGCCGATGTACAGATCCGTACCGCCCGTTACGACGCCAACACCGCGGAGTGGGGCGCCGAGCAGGTGTTGGCCACCCGCGAATCGACCCGCGACGGCACCCGCCGCTACATCCGCAAACTGGGCAATCCGGTGATCGCCCTCGCGCCGGATCAACGGTTGTGGATGTTCTATGTCTCGGTGTCCGTGGGCGGCTGGGCCACCAGTGCGATCAATGTGATGGTCTCGGATGACTTCGGGCGCAACTGGTCGGCGCCGCGACAGCTGATCACTTCACCGTTCTTCAATATCAGCACGCTGGTGCGCGCTGCGCCGGTGTTCCATGCCGACGGTTCGATCGGCCTGCCGGTGTATCACGAGTTCATGGGCAAATTCGCCGAGTACCTGTACCTGAGCGCAGACGGCGCGGTGATCGACAAATTCCGCATCAGCCGTGGCAAGCATTCGTTGCAGCCGACCATTGTGCCGCTGGACGGACAACGTGCCGTGGCCATGCTGCGTTATGCCGGCGACACCCATCATCGGGTGCTGGCCAGCCGCACCGAGGATGCCGGGCAGACCTGGAGCGAGCCGTATCCGCTGGAGCCGGCCAACCCCAATTCATCGCTGGCGGCCGTGGGTACCGACGACAACGGTTTGCTGGTGGCGCTCAATGATCTGCAGGACGGGCGCTTCAAGCTCAGCCTCTACGGCACCGATGCCAACCTGAGCAACTGGCGCAACGTGATCGAACTCGATCAGTCGCCCGATCCGCTCGGCCAGCCGTTCGCCCCCGAAGCCTACAAAGCGATCATCGGCGAAGGTTTTCGTGCTTCCAGTGGTGCCCGGCGCTTGCCGCTGGAACAGCGCTTTCTGAGCAATCTGGATTACCGGGTGTGCAAGCCGCAGGGCTGTGATTTCGAGTACGAGTATCCGTACTTCAGTCGCGGCAGCGATGGCCTCTATCACCTGGTGTATTCGTGGAATAACACCTTCATCAAACATGTCAGCTTCAATGAAGCGTGGCTCGAGGAGCGCCTGTGATGCTGTTGCTCTGGCAAGCCCATTTGACATTCATCCTGCTGGGTTTTGTCCTGCTCGGCTCGTTGCACTGCACGCGACGCTGGCGTCCGTGGCTGTTGCCGCTGCTGGCGCTGGTCAGCTTTGTGCCAGTCAACGATCTGCCGTTAGCGGCGTACGTGCGCAGTGTCACCGATGATCTGGCGATTACCACGCTGGTGTTGCTCGGCTGGGCCAGTCTGGTCCGATTGGGCGTGGTCGAGCGGCAGACGTTGTCGGCACGGGTGCAGGTGCTGGTGTTGTTTACCGTGCTGGCCGCGCTGTTGTACCCGGCGACGATGGGCCTGACCTATTTCGATCCGTACCGCTGGGGCTTCAACCCACGGCCGATGATCGTCTGTATCGGCCTGCTGGCACTGACGCTGTTGTGGCTACGCAATACGCTGGCCGTGTCGATGCTCGCGCTGGGCACGCTGGCGTTCGCCTTGCGTCTCAAGGCTTCGGAAAACTATTGGGACTACCTGATCGATCCGCTGCTGCTGGGTTATTGCCTGGTCACCGCTGCGGCGCTGTGCATCCGCGAGGTCTGGCGTCTGCTGCGAGCCGCACCGGCAAGCACGACATCTTCTATTTGAACCAACGACACTGAGGTCAATGATGGGCTGGTTGCAATCGCGACGCCTGCGCTACGGCGTGGGTGCGGCAGGTTTGGCGTTCTTGTTGTTTGCCCTGCTCAGGCTGGTGTTCGTGCTGGGTTTCTCCGGGATCGCGCCCAGTGAGTTCGTCGATAACCCGACACTGGGCGAAACCCTCGGTATCGGTTTGCGCTTCGACTTGCGCCTGGCCGTGTTGCTGATCCTGCCCCTGGCGTTGCTGGCCTGGCTGCCGCGCTGGAACCTCACGCGGTTGCCGTGGTTGCGCTGGGTCGCACGGGTTTACTGGCTGCTGGCGCTCGGCGTGATCGGCCTGTTGTACATCATCGATTTCGGTCATTACGCCTATCTTGGCGTGCGGATCAACGCCACGGTGCTGCGTTATCTGGACGACGCGCAGATCTCGCAACAGATGGTTTGGGAAACCTATCCGGTGCTGTGGATCGCGCTCGGCTGGCTGGCGGTGCTGGGCGTCTGCTTCTACGGACTTTTGAAGCTGGAACGGCTGACACTGGCCCGTGAAGCCAAGGTTATCCGGCGTCCGTCGCTGGCATTCGGCACCGGGCTGGGCGTGGTCGTGGTGCTGCTGGCGCTGCTCGGTCGGGTCGACAATCTCAACCTGGAAAACCCGGTGCCGCTGCGCTGGAGTGATGCGTTCTTTTCCGGTAACGCGCAGATCGCCGCAGTCGGTCTGAACCCGGTGTTGTTCCTCTACGACACGCTGAAAACCGGCCAGGCGCAATTCGATGAGGCGCAGGTGCGCGAGCACTATCCGCTGATTGCCCGCTATCTGGGCGTGGATCGACCGGACCCGCAAAGCCTGACGTTCGAACGTCAGCAAGGCGTGCAGCCGTATCGGCTGCAGGGCACGCCGAACGTGATGTTCGTCATGCTCGAATCGCTGGGCACCAGCGCCGTCGGCGCCTACGGCAATCCGTTGAACCCGACGCCAAACCTCGATCAACTGGCGAGCCAAAGCTGGTTCTTCAAGCACTTCTATGTGCCGGTCACCGGCACCGCGAAAACCGTGTGGGCGAGCATCACCGGCGTTCCCGACGTGACCCGCCGCGAGACCGCCACCCGCCATCCGCTGATCACCCGCCAGCACACGTTGATCAATGCGTTCACCGATTACCAGAAGCTCTACATGATCGGCGGCAACGCCGGCTGGGCCAATATCAATGCGCTGATCCAGCAGAGCCTCGACGGCGTACGCCTGTATCAGGAAAGTGACTGGCGTTCGCCGCTGGTGGACGTGTGGGGGATTTCCGATCTGGATCTGTTCAAGGAGAGCGACCGCATCCTGCGCGACTTGCCGAAGGACCGACCGTTCTTCGCTTACGTGCAAACCTCGGGTAACCATCGGCCGTTCACCATTCCCAAGGACAACGACGGCTTCCAGGTCAGCAACCTGTCGCTGGAACAGGTGCAGGCCGCCGGTTCGCGCAGCGTCGAGCAGTACAACGCGGTGCGCCTGCTGGATTTCAATATCGGCAAGTTGATGGAGCTGGCCAAGGCCGGCGGCTATTACGACAACACGATTTTTGTGTTCTTCGGCGACCACAACACGCGCATCAGCCAGATCCCGCACATGCCGCCGGCGTTCGAGCAACTGGGCCTGGAAAGCAATCATGTGCCGATGCTGATTCATGCGCCGGGGCTGCTGGCGCCAAAGGTCATCGAGGAAGCCGTAGGGCTGACGGATCTGCTGCCGACGGTGGCGGGGATGGCTGGCGTGCCGTTCAGCAATGGTGCGATGGGCCGCGATGTCCAACAACCGGCGCCGGAAGGTGAGCGCGTGGTGCCGCTGGTACTGCGCGAGGGCACGTTTCCGGTGATTGGCGGGGTGACCAAGGATTTCCTCCTGCAGATGCAGCATGACGGCAGCTCGCCGACCCTGCATGACCTGGCGTCGAACACGCCGCTGGACAACGTCGCCGGGCAAAATCCCGGGGAATTCCAGCGCCTGGTGGAACTGACGCGGGGGCTACACGAGAGCGCGCGGCTGATGCTGTATCGCAACGTGCGCTGACCGGGTGGGGGCCCGGTCAGCGAGGCGTTTAGCGGTTCAGAAAGCTCAGCAGGTCTTCGTTCAGCGCCTGGGCGTGGGTCACGGCAAAACCATGGGGCGCGCCGGCGTAGACTTTCAACTCGGCGCCCTTGATCTGCGCGGCGGCCTGTTTGCCGGTGGTTTCGAACGGCACGATCTGATCGCCGTCACCGTGGATCACCAGGGTCGGCACGTCGATCTTCGCCATGTCCGGGCGGAAGTCGGTTTGCGAAAACGCGGTGACGCAATCCACGGTGCCTTTGAGCGAGGCGAGCAGGGCGATGTTCAGGGTTTGCGTGAGCACGCCATCGGAGACTTTCTGGCCCTGATTGGTGCCGTAGAATGGCGCGGCGAAGTCCGCGATGAACTGCGCGCGATCCTTGAGCAGGCCGGCCTTGATCCCGTCGAACACCGAGGCGTCGACGCCCTGCGGGTAATCGGCCTTCTTGCCGAACAGCGGCGTCACCGCCCCGAGCAGCACCAGCCCGGCAACGCGCTCGCTGCCATGGCGGGCCATGTAGCGACTGACGTCGCCGCCACCCATTGAGAAGCCGACCAGCGTCACATCGCGCAGGTCGAGGTGTTTGATCAGTTGCGCGATGTCGTCGGCAAAGGTGTCGTAGTCATAGCCGTTCCACGGTTGATCGGAGCGCCCGAAACCACGGCGGTCAAAGGCAATCGTGCGGTAGCCGCGACTGCTCAGGTATTCCATCTGGTATTCCCACATGTCGGCATCCAGCGGCCAGCCATGGCTGAACAGCACGGGCTTGCCGCTGCCCCAGTCCTTGAAATAGATCTGTGTGCCGTCATCGGTAGTGAATGTGCTCATGGAAACTCCTTGCTTGAGTACGCGTTGGGGAGGGGCTGTAAAGCAGGATTCACTATCCGCGCAATCGACCGTGGCCACTTGTATGCAGGTGCTGCGCTGGCGGCGTGGTTCTTTTCCGCGAACACAGTTGTAAAATGCAACCACACGCTGGATTTGACGGAGAAACACCCTGTGAAGCGCAAAAGCCTGCACGGCAACGCCTGCCCGGTCGCCCGTACGCTGGATCTGATCGGCGACTGGTGGTCGCTGCTGATCATCCGCGATGCGCTGGAGGGCATCCGCCGCTTCAGTGATTTTCAGAAGAATCTGGACATCGCCAAGAACATGCTCAGCGCCCGGCTCAAGGCCTTGGTTGAGCAGGGGATCCTGCAAACCGTGCCGGCCGCCGATGGCGGTGCCTATAAGGAATACGTGCTGACCGAACGCGGCAAGGCCTTGCAGACGGTGATCGTTGCGCTGTCGCAGTGGGGCGGCGAACACCTGTATGCGCCGGGGGAGGCGGGTTCGGTGATGGTTGACGCGCAGCAGCGGCAGCCGATCAGGAAGCTGGAATTGCGTTCAGCGGATGGCCGCCTGCTGGCACCTCAGGACGTGGCGACGAAGTTGGGCGTTGCGCACTGAACCAGGGATTACCCCCGGAAAACCTCAGCCGCGTCGATTGTTCAATCCCCGTTACAAACCCGACAAACGGTCGAAATGTTTGTTTGACGTCAAAATGATGGCCATCTAATATCGCGCCACTATTTTGATGTCATTCCGTCTCGAGGGATCGAACATGTATCCACCCGCCCTCGTGGCGAGGTTGTGCGTAGCTTTGCTGTGCCTGTCTCCGCTTCAAATGGCTTTCGCTGCACCGACCCCCGGTGAGACCGACCTGATCCGCGATCGCCAAAATCGCCTGCTCGAAGAGCAGCAGCGGCGTCTTGAAGACCTGAAAAATCTGCCCGGCAAAGAGGCAGGTCCAGCGCAACCAGCGGCGCCCACCGACACCCGTTGTTTCCCGATCAAGGACATCGAGCTCAAGGGCGCCGACAGTCTGTCCGACAGCGACAAAACCCGTCTGCTCAAGCCCTACATCGACCAGTGCCTTGGTGTACCCCAGCTCAACGAGCTGCTGAAAGTCATCACCGACCATTACATCGAGAAAGGCTTGGTCACCAGCCGCGCCTACCTGCCGCAGCAGGATCTGTCCGGCGGGCATCTGAAAGTGCTGGTGGTCGAAGGCAAACTCGAAGGCATGAAGGGCGCCGAGAACAGCCAGCTTTCGCAGCGCGAACTGGCGATGGCCTTTCCCGGCAAGTCCGGCGAACTGGTCAACCTGCGCGAGATCGAGCAGATGGTCGATCAGCTCAATCGCCTGCCGTCCAATCAGGCCAAGATGGAGCTGGCGCCGGGCAAGAACGTCGGCGGCAGTGAAGTGCTGGTCACCAATAACCCGCAGAAGCCATGGCGTGCCGGACTGTCGCGCAGCAACGACGGCCAGCGCAGCACCGGCGAACAGCAGTGGGGCACGACCTTCGATTGGGACAGCCCGCTGGGCCTGGCCGATCAGTTGAGCCTGCGCGGCGGTCACGATGCGATGACCGACCACCAGCACACCTCCAGTAACGCCATGCTCAATTACAACCTGCCGTGGGGCTGGTGGAACTTCAGCTACACCTACAGCCAGAGCGACTACCGCTCGCAGATCGCCGCCAACGGCTACAACTTCAAGCAGACCGGCGACAGCGAAAACCATCAGCTGCGCGCCGAGCGGGTGATCCATCGCGACTCGGTGAGCAAGACCTCGCTCAGTGCCGGCCTGTCCTACCTGCGCACCAACAACTTCATCGAAGACAGCAAGCTCAAGCTGAGCAGCAACCGCATCAGCGAAGCGCAGTTCGGCTTCAACCACGGTCGCCGCATCGGCAGCGCCTTCGTCAACTTCGACGCCGGCATGCAGGAAGGCATCGGCGCGTTCGATGCGCAGGGCAGCCACGATCCAGGCCCCGGCGAGCCCGACGCACGCTACCGCAAATACACCGCGACCCTGAGCTACCTGCAACCGCTCAAGCTGTGGGGCGAATCCTTCAGCTTCAGCAGCCTGATGACCGGCCAGCGCAGCGAGGATGTGCTGTTCAGTCCGCAGCGCACCAGCCTCGGTGGACTGTCGTCGATCCGTGGCTACAAGGATCAGTCGCTGTCTGGCGACAGCGGCGGTTACTGGCGCAACGACCTGCGCTGGAGCCGTCCGGTCAGCGCCGAGTGGCTGCGCCCGGTGTTCGCTGAATACGGTACCAGCCTCGGCTACGACCAGGGCGTGATTCGCGGCGACCGCTACAACGGCGATCAGCACGGACGCATGTCGAGCAACTCGCTGGAACTGTTCGCCCGTGGTCAACACGTGGCTGCCAGCGTGACCTTTGCCCATTCCCTCGAACGCCCGGATGTGCTGACCGAGCGTGAAGCGCCGATTTATTTCCGCCTCGACTTTTTCATCTAATTCAAATTCTTCGAGACCATCGACATGGATGTTCGCCAGTTCGCCTTCCTTGCAGGCCAGCCTTCTGCGGCCGTAAAAAACCGTGAGTTGTTCCTAGGCATGCCCAAACGCGGGCTGGCGTTCCTGCTGGCGAACGTCATGTTCTGGCAGCCGATGTGGGCGCAGGCCGACGGCATTGTCGTGGCCAACCCGAACACCTCGCTGGATCGGGCCGGCAATGGCGTGCCGATCATCAACATTGCCACGCCCAACGGCAGCGGGCTGTCGCACAACCAGTTTCACGATTACAACGTCGGTGCGCAGGGCGTCATCCTCAACAACGGCTCGGCGCAGACCTCGAACACCCAGTTGGCCGGGCACATCATCGGCAACCCGAACCTGAAAAAACAGTGGCTCGGCGCAAGCGATTCTCAACGAAGTCATCAGCGGCAACCCGAGCCAGTTGCGCGGTTACACCGAAGTGGCGGGGCAGTCGGCGCGAGTGATTGTCGCCAATCCGTATGGCATCACTTGCAACGGTTGCGGCTTCATCAATGCACCGCGCGTGACGCTGAGCACCGGCAAACCGGTGCTGGATGGCGCGGGGCGGCTGGATCGTTTTCAGGTTGATCAAGGCGCTGTAGCGATCGAAGGCGCCGGCCTCAACGCCAACAACGTCGACCGTTTCGAAATCATCACCCGCAGCGCGAAGATCAACGCCGAAATCCAGGCGCAGAACCTGACGATTGTTGCCGGGCGCAACGACGTCAACGCGCAGACCTTGAACGCCACGGCCCGCGCCGATGATGGCAGCGCCAAACCGCAACTGGCAATCGACTCATCGGCACTCGGCGGGATGTACGCCGGGGCGATCAAACTGGTCGGCACCGAGGCCGGGGTCGGGGTGAAGCTCGACGGCAAACTGATCGCCAGCGGTGGCGATATTCAGCTTGATGCCAATGGTCAATTGAGCCTGGTTGATACCTCGGCGACCGGTGCGGTCAACGTCAAGGCGGCCAGTCTCGATGCGCGCGGGCCGGTGTATGCCGGTACCGCGTTGAATGTGCAGACGCAGGGCAACCTGATCAACCGCCAGACACTCGCCGCCCGCGACAGCATCGCCCTTAGTGCCGGCGGTCAACTGACCAACGCCGGCGTCATTGAGGCCGGGGTCAACGCCGACGGCAGTCGCAACGCCAACGGTGATCTGAGCCTGAATGCGCAGTACCTCGACAACAGCGGCAAGAGTCTGGTGGCGAGCCGCAATCTCACCGTCAGCACCGCGCAAACCCTGAACAACCAGGGCGGTACGCTCAGCGGACAAACCACGGCGATCACGGCGGGCACGCTGGACAACCGCAACAGCGGCCGCGTGCTCGGTAATGCGACGCTGAACGTCACCGCCAATCAGCTATTCAACACTCAAGGGGTGATCCATAGCTCGGGCAATCTGACCGGTAGTTTCGGTCAACTGGACAACAGCAACGGCGAGTTTTCCAGCAGCGGCGTCACCCGGCTCAACGCGGCAACGGTGAACAACCGCAGCGGTCAGATCCTCGGCGATCTGGGGCTGAATATCGACCTCAGCGGCGCGCTGGACAACCGTGATGGCGTGCTCGGCTCCGGCCAGTGGGTGAGTCTGCAGGCGGCCAGCCTGGATAACCGCGATGGCGGTGTGCTCGTCAGCGACGGTAGCCTGACCGTGCGTCTGCGCGGCGCACTCGACAACCGCAACAAAGGCGAGATCACCGCCAAGGGCGCCATCGATGCGCAAGCCGGCAGCCTCGACAACCGCGACGGCAAACTCATCGGTAAAACCACCCTGGCACTGCGCAGCGATACCGCGGACAACCGTGCCGGCGTGATCCAGGCTGATCAGCAACTGACGCTCAACGTCGATCGCCTGGACAGCCGCGACAAGGGCCAGATCACCGGCAAGTCCGGTATCGCTTACGCCGGTACACGTCTGGACAACAGCGGCGGACTCATCAGTGCGGTCGGTCCGGTCAGCCTCAACGCGGGCGAAGTGCAAAACGCCGCAGGTCGGATCTCCAGCCAAGGCGATCTGACTGCGGCCATCGGGTTGCTGCAACAGCAGGGTGGTGCGCTGGTCGCTCAGGGCAATCTGAGCCTGACCGGCAAGACGCTCGACAACCGCAATGGCGGTCTGGTCGGCACCACAAAAGTGCTGACCCTGACTGTCGACGACATCGACAACCGTAACGGCGAAATCTCCAGCAGTCTGCTGCTGAACATCAAAGGCCAGCGCCTGGACAACAGCGACAGCGGCAAGCTGCTGGCCGGCACCGATCTGGGCCTCGCCGTGGCGGAACTGATCAACCTGAATAAAGGCCTGATCAGCGCCAAGGGCGCAACCACGCTTACTGGCAGCAGCCTGGATAACAGCGGCGGTCGCCTCAACAGCCTCAACGGCCTGGTGATTACCCTCGACGATGCCCTGATCAACGCGCAGGGCACTATCAGCAGCGAGGGCACGCTGACGGCCAATCTCGGCCGATTCGACAACAGTGCCGGTAGCCTGAGCACAGCCGGCGTCTTGTCGGTAACCAGCCGTGGCCTGGTACTCAATCGGGCGGGTTCGATCGGCACCGACAACACGTTGACCCTGACCAGCGCCAGTCTCGATAACAGCCAGAAAGGTTTGATCAGTGCCAAAGGCGCCAGTCATGTCGATACCGGCGACTTCGACAACAGCCTGGGCGGCAAACTCACCAGTGAAGCGTCTCTGACGCTCAAGGCCGCTCAGGTCAACAACGCCACTGGCCGGATTGCCAGCCAGCAAGCGTTGAACGTATCGGTCACCGGGCTGGATCAGCAGGATGGCGAGCTGTTCAGCAAGGCAGACCTGACCCTTGATCTGAACAACGGTCAGTTGAACAACCAGAACGGTTTGATCAACGCGCCCGGCACGCTGCTGCTGAAAAACCTCAATGGCGTGAACAACCACAGCGGCGAAATCTCCAGCCAGCAAGCATTCACCCTCGCGGCCAATGACCTGGACAACAGCAACGGCAAGTTGATCAGCCAGCAAGGGCTGACGCTGCGCATTGCGGCAGCGCTGAATAACCTCAAAGGCGTGATTTCTGCGGCGGCACTCGATAGCCATTCCGTGAGCCTCGACAACCAGGATGGCTTGATCAGCAGTCGCGGCCCACTGGTGCTGACCACCAACAAGACCTTGAACAACCAGTCCGGCACTCTCATTGCCGATGGTGAACTGATGCTGACCGCCGATACGCTGGTCAACCAGCAGGGCAGCATTGCCGGCAAGTCCGATGCGTCCATTCAGGTAAAAAGCCTGAACAACCAGGACGCTCAACTGATCGCCACCGGTGTGCTCAACCTCAGCGCCGAGACCCTCGACAATCGCCACGGTGGCTTGCTCGGTTCGACCAAGGCCATGACCCTGACGGTCGATGAACTGGACAACCGTGGCGGTGAAATCACCACCAACAGCGATCTGCTGCTGACCGGTAAAAGACTCGATAACAGCGATGGCGGCAAGGTTTTCACCAGCAAGGCACTGACGCTTACGGTCGATCAGTTGCTCAACCGCAACAAAGGCCTGATCGATACGGGCACGCTGCTGAAGCTCCAAGGCCATACGCTGGACAACAGCGGCGGTGAGTTGCTCAGCCAGCAGGACACGCTGCTGAACCTCAGCGGCGACTTCACCAATCACCTCGGTAAAGTCAGCAGCGAAGGCGCGCTGACCTTCACTTCCGCGCAACTGAGCAACACTGGCGGCAGCCTGTCCAGCGCTGCAGATCTCACCCTCGACAGCACTGGCAAGGTCGATAACCAAGGCGGGCGGATCGTCACCGATGGCCTCCTCGTGCTCAAAAGTACCGGTCTGGATAACCGGCAGAAGGGCACCCTCAGCGGCAAAGACGCGGTCACGGTCACGACCGGTGACTTCGATAACAGCAGCGGTTTGCTGAGCAGCGCCGACACGCTCGATCTCGTCGCCGGCCAGATCACCAACAGCGATGCCGGCAGTATCGGCAGCCAGGGCGCACTGACCGCGTCGGTGACAGGCTTCGATCAACAGGGCGGCAAGCTGCTCAGCAACACGCGCCTGAGCCTGGACCTGAACCACGGCCAGTTGAACAACATCAACGGCGTGATCAGCGCGCCCCGGCACTCTGCTGCTCAAGCAACTCAACGGTGTCAACAACCAGGGCGGCACGATCTCCAGCACTGAAGCGTTCGCCCTTACCGCGCAGAGCCTGGACAACAGCAACGGCAAACTCTTGAGCAATCAGGGCCTGACCCTGCGCATCGCCAACGCGCTGGACAACGTCAAAGGCCTGATCGGCGCGGCGTCGATCGATGTGCGGGCGGGCAGCCTGAACAACAGCGGTGGCAGCCTGGTCAGCCGTGGCGATCTTGAACTCACGGTCGATGGCCTGTTGCGCAACGATGCCAGCGGCCTGATCAGTGCTGCGCAGGCGCTGAACATCGGCAGTGCCGATCTGAACAACCAGAGCGGCACGCTACTGGGTGTCAGCGCGGTCACGCTCAATGCGATGGCGCTGAACAACCGTGACAGTGGTTTGATTAACAGCAAGGGCGATCTGAAACTGACCGCGACCAGTCTGGACTCCAGCAATGGCGGTGAAGTCTCCGCCGCGGGTGACATCGATCTGAGCCTGGCTTCGTTGACCCAGAACGGCGGCCGCCTGTTGGGCGACCAGGCCGTCACGCTGGACCTGGCCAATGGCGACCTCGACAACCAGAACGGCCTGCTCACCGCCAAGGGTCCGTTGACCCTCAAGCGCCTGCGCGACCTGAACAACCAGCGCGGTGAGATCTCCAGCAACCTGAGTTTCGACGTCATCGCTCGTGCCGTGAACAACAACGCCGGCAAGTTGATCAGCGGCGAAAAACTCTTGCTGCGCGGCACCACACTGACCAACCAGAAGGGCTTGCTGTCCGGCTGGAAAGGGTTGAGCGTCAGCGGCAACAGTCTCGACAACCGCGACAGCGGCACACTCTCGAGCAAATTCGGTGATGTCGCGGTCGAGCTCCAGGACGCGTTGCTCAACAGTGGCGCCGGTGCACTGGTTGCCGAGGGCAGCCTGACCGTCAAGGCCGGCAGCCTCGATAACAGCAACAAAGGCATTCTGAGCAGCGGAGCAGGGCAGAGCCTGACGCTGAACGGCGCGCTCAATAACAGTCAGGGCGGCTTGATCGCCAGCGACGGTGCGCTGGATCTGCTGAGCATGGCGCTGACCAACGTCGACGGCGCGATCAATGCGCAGCAGGCGATCAACGCCACGGTTTCGCGACTGGACAACAGTGGCGGCCAGATCGCCAGTAACGACGCGATCACCCTCAACCTCAGCGGCGACCTCGACAACAACGGCGGCCGATTGGCCGGTGCAGGCCCGGTGCAGATCAAAGGCGTGACCGACCTGAGTAACCAGAACGGTCAACTCGCCAGCCAGAAGAACCTGGAGCTATCGACCGGCTCACTGGACAACAGCAACAAGGGCACCATCGCCGCCAATGATCTGCTGCAAATCACCGCCAGCGGCGCGGTGCGCAACAATGCTGACGGCTTGATCTACAGTCAGAACGCAGCTCTGCAACTGAAGGCGGCGAGCCTGAACAATGGCAAAGGCGCGTTGCAAAGTGCAAACGCCCTGACCCTCGATGTCAGCGGCAATCTCGACAACCAGAGCGGCAAAGTCATCGCGCAAAACGGTGATGTGAGCGTCAACGCCGCCAACATCGATAACCGCGGCGGCATCCTGTCCAGCATCAAAGGCGCACTCGAAGCGCGGACGGTGGGTGTGCTGCGTAATGGCTACGACCTCAACAACAACCGCCAGGGCGGCATCATTCAGGCGCAAGGTCTGAAGCTGACGGCATTGGCGGGGCTGGACAACAACGGCGGACGCATCTCCGCGCAAGCGACAGATGCGAACATCACCACAGCGGGATTCGATAACCACATCGGTGTGCTTTATGCCAAAGGTCTGGTGAGCGTCAGCGGCACCAGCCTGGACAACGGCGCCGGGCAGATCGCCGGCGAGCGCATCGACTTCGGCCTCAGCGGCGCACTGAACAACGTTGCGGGTGTCATTGAAAGCAACACGCAACTCACCGTCAAAGCGGCCAGCGTCAACAACCAGAATGGTCGTCTGCGTTCGCTGGGCAACTGGGGCAAGACCGATTTGCAGATCGGCGGCCAACTCGACAACCGCAACGGCGTGCTGGAAACCGCAAACACCGACATGACCTTCAACGTTGGCAACTTCCTCAATGACGGCGGGCAACTCAACCACGTCGGCCGCGGCAAGTTCGAAATCGCCACGGCCAATGTGATCGGTGCGGGTGGCAGCATCACCACTGGTGGGCTGCTGGAACTCAATGCCGATACCTGGAACAACTCCAGCGTGATTCAGGCCGGAACCTTGAATGTCAATGTCCGGCAGTTCAGCCAGAGTGCCAACGGCAAATTGCTGGCCTCGGATGTGTTGCAGGTGCGAGGCGGCAACTGGACCAACGACGGCTTGATCGCCAGTGATGGCTTGATCGACATGCAGTTGAGCGGCGGCTACAGCGGCAATGGCCGACTGTCGAGCCAGCGTGGGACCTACCTCTCTGCTGCACAGATGAACATCGGCGCGAACGGCAGCTTCGCCGCGGGTGCGACCTCGACCATCAGTGTGGGCGGGGCCCTCGTCAACGCCGGACGCATCACTTCCAGTGAAGACCTGACCGTCAATGCCGGTAGTGTGACCAACTACGGCACCCTCGGGGCGGCGCAGAACCTGAACATCAACACGCCTTCGTTGCTCAATGATCGCGGGCTGATTTTCAGCGGCAACGACATGACGCTCAGTGTGGGCAATCTGACCAACCAGAACGGTGATTTCTACGGGTTGGGGAATGTGACCATCAAGGGTTACGGGACCGCACAGGCCAGTCAGGTGTCGAACCTGTCGGGTTCGATGGAGAGCGGCAAGACCTTCAAGATTGACGCAGCCAACTTCGCCAACCGCACCTCGGGAGACGACGGTACGCAGAGCTTCGCCCTGAATCGTAAGCTGGTTTCCGGCTTCATCGGCGTTCAGTGCGGCGATTGTTCAGGGGGCACCTACGACGTCAATCTGATTGCTCACGAAGTCTTCGAAGGTGGGCAGGACAATGACACCACGGCATCGTCATTGCTGACAGCCGGTGGCGATTTCATCTTCAACGGCGGTGAATTCCTCAACAGCAAAAGTACGCTCAGCGCTTCTGGCAACATCACCATCAACGCCAACAATATGCGGAACGTCGGTGCGGTGAGTGGCAGCATCGAACGCACCCGAATCTTCCGTACCGGCGCGATCGACTCAGGCTCGTTCAATGTCTTCATGCCTGAGGTGGTGGCGTACAACCAGCGCAATAACCCTGATTTTCCGAACGTCTATTACATCGACGGAACCGGGAACTTTGCCCAGGGTGTCGTCACATCGGGATCGGGTCGAGAACCTGGTCACGACGGTGGTCTGACCCGGGTGGTCGTGATCAAGGACTCGGTGACAAACAAGTCGGTGGGCGACCTCACCCTGTCCGGTTATGCCTGGGGTAACACCAGTCCGCAATCGCAATATGATCCGAACAACCTGGTCGACATGCCGACCAGACTGCAGGGCTTCACACTGACCTCTGACAAAGAAGTCGCCACTGACGGCACCAGTCCAGTCGCGGGTCGCAACGCGGTCATTCAGGCCGGCGGCAATGTCTCGATCACCGCTACCAAGGAACTGCAGAACAGCGTGATCCACGAGGATTACGGCTCTACCGGCGGTACCAATAAAGTTGGCAACACCAACGTCGGCAACACCGGCACCACCGTTATCCGGATCAACAGCCAACTGCCGCCGGACCTCGCCCAACAGCAGGTCAACCCGCTATCCCTACCAGGCTTCTCCCTGCCAACCGGGGAGAATGGTCTGTTCCGCTTGAGCGGGCAGGGCGCCGCTGATACCGCGCCAGTCGCCGCGACCGGCCCGGCGCCAACCTGGACCGTAGGTGGGCAAACCGTCACTACCGAGCACACGTAGTAGCCGGAAGCAGCGGCGGCCCGCGCAATCTTTTCATTGATGCACCGCCCGCAGTCTCCGACAGTACGCGCGCAGTGGATACGTTCCACCGCACCCCGAGTGTCGTGCAGGCCGTGGCCAGCACGGTCGACGTCAACGTGCCGGTGAAACCCGCCGGCCCGGGCATGAAAGACCGCGGCAACGACGCCAGGGAGTCGATCGACACCCGTCCGGTGACCCGCGTCACCGGTCTGCCGGACACCAAGGCGCCGTCCAACGCGCACAAATACCTGATCGAAACCAACCCAGTGCTGACCGACCTCAAGTCGTTCATGAGCTCCGACTACCTGCTGGAAAAACTCGGCTACGACCCCGACCAGAGCGCCAAGCGCCTCGGCGACGGCCTCTACGAACAGCGCCTGATCCAGCAAGCCGTCACCGCCCGCACCGGCCAGGCGTTCATCGACGGCCAGACCTCCAACGAGGGCATGTTCAAGTACCTGATGAACAACGCCATCGCCAGCAAGGACGCCCTCAACCTGTCGGTAGGCGTCGGCCTCACCTCGCAGCAAGTGGCCGCGCTGACCCACGACATCGTCTGGCTCGAAGAGCACGAAGTGAACGGTGAGAAAGTGCTGGTGCCGGTGGTTTATCTGGCGCAGGCCAATGGTCGCCTCGGCCCGACCGGTGCGCTGATTGCCGGTAATGATGTGACGCTGATTGCCGGTGAGAATCTGGATAACGTCGGGACGTTGAAGGCGACGAATAATCTGTCGGCGACGGCGGGCAAGGATCTGGTCAACAGCGGCGTGATTGAGGCGGGCAACCGACTGGATCTGTTGGCGACCAACAATATCGTCAACAAGTCCGGCGGGATCATTACCGGGCGCGATGTGAACCTGATTGCAATTGATGGGGACGTTATCAACGAACGCACAGTAACGGGCATAGATACCGAGGGAAATACTAAACATCGCGATTTTGCTGATTCAGCTGCAAGAATCGAGTCTGCTAATGAACTGACAATATCGGCAGGTCGTGATTTCTCCAACTCGGGAGGCGTGTTGAAAAGCGGAGGCGATATGTACATCGATGCCACCCGTGATATCAACATATTGGCCGTCGCAGAGCGTAGTTCAGATATCAAATACCGCAATACTAATGAAACCATCACCCAGCTCGGAGCAACAATTGATGTTGGACGGGATCTGA
>NZ_JABULD010000048.1:0-8621 GCF_014060985.1 Pseudomonas sp. MD195_PC81_125 | reverse complement strand
GTGGAGGCAGTCACGGCGGCGGTGCCGGCAGCGCTGGCCATAGCGGCGACAGTGCCGGGCACTCAGGCAGCGTCTCCAGCAATGGCCGCGCTGAAGGCCAGGAAACGGATCATGACGGCAGGGCCGTACGGGATCATGGCGTCAGTGGTCAACATATTGGACGCGACCACAATACCGACCGTGGGCACGGCGTGGCCACTTCAGGTGTAGCGCATTCGAAGGACACCAAGGGGTTGTCGAAAGCCACGGCGATCTCCGCCACGACGCCAGGCGATCACAATACCAAGGGATTGAGCAAGGCGAGCCTTTCCACCGATAAATAAGCCCTTACTCGTAACCCGCCAGGTCTCATGCTCGGTTGAGCTCCAAACCTGGCGGGTTTCGCTTCACCCTTTCAAACTCATTTCTCATGGCCCGCGGACCCTTTTCAAGTCAGGTGCGAATTGCATCGTGCTTGGTACGCAGCGGCTGAAGCGTACACGTCAAAGCTCAGCGCAACCGCTGCGGCGCTTCCCGGAATAACCTCTGTTTTGCTCTGCGTCAGCAGTCATGCGCCTGCACGAGCGTACTGTCGCGCCTGCCGTTTGGCAGATTCAGCCGACAGTTTTTCACAGATCAGGTTCACCCTTGGTTACAAAGTATGGCTAAAATGCCATCCGATTACCCAATAGCCGCTCACGGCACGGGCTCAAGGAAGTGCCACCGGGACAGTATTTGTATTCATGCCACTGCATCAGACCCTGGGCCTTTGGCCGGCAGGCGCGCAGTTTGTTCACTTTTGACGTGTGACGATTTCCGTGAAACTCATCATTGCCGCTATTTATGTCATTTCCATTGCATACGTTCACCTTCGTGGTCGTGTGCGTCACAAACTGGGCCGTCAGTTGAGCGACCACTCGACGTTTCTGGCGCCGATCAACTGCTTTCTGTACCTGTTTTCAAAGAAACCAAACAAGCCCTATCTCGATCCTTCCGAGTTTCCGGACTTGAGCCCGTTGCAGGCGCATTGGGAAGAAATTCGCCAGGAAGGGCAGGACCTGCTGCGTGCCGGTGAGATCAAGCGCTCGAATCAGTACGACGATGTGGGTTTCAACTCGTTCTTCAAAAGTGGCTGGAAGCGTTTCTACCTCAAGTGGTACGGCGAGAGTCATCCGTCGGCGATGAAACTGTGCCCGCGCACTACCGAACTGGTGCAGAGCATCGGTTCGATCAAGGCCGCGATGTTTGCCGAACTGCCACCGGGTTCGAAACTGGTTCGTCACCGTGACCCTTATGCGGGCTCCTATCGCTACCACTTGGGCCTGGATACGCCGAACGATGCGGGTTGCTACATCAACGTCGACGGTGAAAGCTACCACTGGCGCGACGGTGAAGCGGTGATGTTCGATGAGACTTACATCCACTACGCCGAAAACACCACCGACAAAAACCGCATCATCCTGTTCTGCGACATCGAGCGTCCGATGAAATATCGCTGGGCGGCCGCGTTCAACAGATGGTTCAGTCGCACCGTGATGTCCGCTGCTGGTGCGCCGAACGATGCCGGCGACCGCACTGGCGGGATCAACCGTCTGTTTACCAAGATCTACAAAGTGCGACTGCGTGGCAAAGAGCTGAAAAAGCGCAATCGCGCGCGTTACTACATGGAAAAATGGGCGATCTTTGGCGGTTTGCTGGCGATCTTCATTCTGATCTGACTGGTGTGTCGCACCTGTTTGTCATTGCCAAAGACTGGTGTCCACAGGGGCATTGCAAACCGTGGGCGCCAGCCTGCTGGCAATGACTGTCTCAAAAGCAACCTGTCAGTTACCTGACAGGCGTTGAATATTCATTCCCCAGAGGCTTTTTTGGTTTTCCTTGCCGGCGTGGACTTCGTGGGTTTCTCCGGTTTAGCCTTGGACTTGGCCGGCGCTTTCCCACCCAGACTGCGTTTAAGCAGCTCGGTCAAGTCGATCACATCCGCAGACTTGCGCTCCTCTTCGCCACCTACGGTCTCGACATCCTCGATCTTGCCTTCGTGGGCCTTCTTCTCGACCAGGGCCATGATCTTGTCCTCGAACTCGTCCTTGTAGTCCTCCGGGCTCCAGTCGCCGCTCATGTCCTGCACCAGACGTTTAGCCATGTCCAACTCGCCCTTGGCCAGTTGCGGCTTGGTCACCTCGCTGCCCAGTTCCAGTTCGTCGAGGCCGCGCACCTCCTGCGGCCAGCGCAGTTTCACCAGCACCAGCGCCGATTCCAGCGGCATCAGCGCCGCAAGATATTGCCGAGTGTGCAGGACGACGCGGGCGAGGGCGACCTTGTTGGTTTTGCTCAATGTTTCGCGCAGCAGGGCGTAGACCTTGCCGCCGCGTTTGTCCGGGGCCAGGTAATAAGGCGTGTCGATGTTCTGCAGTGGAATCTGCTCGGCATCGACGAAGGAGAAAATGTCGATGGTCTGCGTGGACACCGGGTGCGCCGAGCGGATTTCTTCCTCGCTGAGCACCACATAGCGGCCCTTCTCATAGGCCACACCTTTGACGATGTGCTCCTTGGTGACCTCCTTGCCGGTGACTTTGTTTACCCGTTTATAACCCACCGGATCCATGCTGCGGCTGTCGAGCCAGTCAAAGTCGACGCCGTGCGAAGACGTTGCCGACACCAGCGCAACGGGGATATGCACCAGTCCGAAACTGATTGCGCCTTTCCAGATTGCCCGAGCCATGGTGAGTCCTCCGCGAATGATGTTCAGGTGACCTGCAGCCGGCGGCGAAAGTTTCCAGCGTTTGCCGGAGACAGCAGTGCTGTCGGTCAAGCCGTGTTACATCTTGTTTAAGGGCGATGGGTTAACAAATCCGAACCCGGGGCGTAGCGTGGACTCGAAGGCTCTATCACCTGTGCATCGAGAGGCCATCCCATGAACCGAATATTGCCCGGCATCATCGTTCTGCTCCTTGGGGCAGGTCTTGTACATGCCGAGGTCACGGCACCGTCCGCGCCGCTGTTGCTGGCACAAAGTCCCACCGGCAACAGCAACAATCCCTACAACAGCCCGATTCGCCGCGCCAATCCCAACAGCATGCAGGGCACCCAGCCCAGTACGCCGGTGATTCGCGGGCCGAATACAGTGCCGGTGCCCAGCACGCCCACCGTTGGCAATGGCGGCATCGGCAATGGTCAGCAGCAACGCTCGGTACCGAGTACACCACCCAGATTCATTCCCAACCCACCGCCGCGTGATGGAGACAGCAACCGTTGAACATCAGGCCTGAGCGCCTGTCAGCCTTCGAAACGAACAAAAAGGAATCGTGCATGTTGCGTAAAACCTTTCTAGCCACGCTGTGCGCCGGCACGTTGCTCAGCGCGCCCGCCTTCGCTGCGACCCCCAAAGCGCTGCAGAGCGAGCAGGGCGCCCTTGAAGTCACCACGATTACTCAAGGCCTGGAGCATCCGTGGGCGCTGGCGTTTCTGCCGGATCGTCAGGGCATGCTGGTAACCGAGCGGCCGGGCAACCTGCGGGTGATTACCGCTGATGGCAAGCGTTCCGAGCCCATCAGCGGCGTGCCCAAGGTCTGGGCCAAGGGCCAGGGTGGCTTGCTCGATGTAGTGCTGTCGCCGGACTTCCGGCAGGACCGATTGGTCTACCTGTCCTACGCCGAGGGCGGTGGCGCCGGGGATAAGGCCGGGACGGTGGTGGGGCGAGGCCGGCTGTCGGACGATTTGAAGACGATCAGCGATTTTAAGGTGATCTTCCGTCAGGAGCCGAAGCTCTCGACCGGTAACCATTTCGGTTCACGTCTGGTGTTCGACCGCGATGGCTATCTGTTCATCACCCTCGGCGAAAACAATGATCGGCCGACCGCGCAGGATCTCGACAAACTGCAGGGCAAGGTCGTGCGGATTTTCCCCGATGGCAAGGTGCCGGACGACAATCCGTTCGTGGGCCAGTCCGGCGTACGTCCGGAAATCTGGTCCTACGGCCACCGCAACCCGCAGGGCGCGGCGCTCAATCCGTGGAACGGCACACTCTGGGAGAACGAACACGGACCCCGAGGCGGCGATGAGGTGAACATCATCGAGCGCGGCAAAAACTACGGCTGGCCGCTGGCGACCCACGGTATCAACTATTCTCTGCAACCGATTCCCGAAGCCAAGGGCAAAAGTGTCGAAGGTGCGGTTGACCCGCACCACGTCTGGGAGAAGTCGCCGGGTGTTTCCGGCATGGCGTTCTATGACGCTGATCGTTTCAAGCCGTGGCAGCAGAATTTGTTCATCGGCGCGCTGGTCAGTCAGGAGCTGATCCGCTTGCAGTTCGATGGGGACAAAGTGGTGCACGAGGAACGGCTATTGGGCGAGCTTAAACAGCGGATTCGTGATGTGCGGCAGGGGCCGGATGGCTATCTGTACGTGCTGACGGATGAGCAGGACGGTGCGCTGTACAAGATTGGCCTGAAGTGACCTCACTTCAATTTTTCACGGATGTCCTGTGGCGAGGGCGCTTGCTCCCGCTGGGTTGCGCAGCAGCCCCAAGACCTTGTGAGCGCTACGCACTCATGCGGTAGCAAGCTCCCTCGCCACAAAAAAAAACCTCTAGGGCCTGACAATAGTTGGCACAGCGCGGGCATACACAACCACCGCCGCCCGTAATTTCCCACGCCCAAACCGACTCATCTTCTCAAACTCGCCATGGCTGACCGGCACATGCTGGCAGTCTATCGGTTGACGATGCTGGCTGTGGTCGACATCCGGATCGTGCAGGTACACAAAGTCTTCATCGCAATCGGTGACCACCACCCAATGCGGGGACTTGGAACGGGTCAGGCGATAGCTGCTGATCAGCACCAGAGGCTGTCCGCCAGCCTGCAGCAGGCGCGGCAAATCCAGATGGTTGCCAATCTTGCGCTCGATGTCGGTGTCTTGAATTTGCGTGGTGAATTCATGGTGCACCAGGCGCATGACGTCTTTTTTATGCTCATCGCGCACACCATCGAGAAACAATGGCCCGGCCATGCTGAGCTGCAAACGCACTTGGAAACCTCGACGCCAAGCGGCCAGTGCCAGGCCTTGAGGACTGCAGCCACCATGGCCGGAGGTCATGAACACCGTGGTCGCCTCACGCCAGATCTGCAATTCTTCGCGCCGCTCCAGTGAGCGCGCCGACTGCAATGCGCCCATGGCCATCAATAGACAGGCCGGGCCACAAGTGAAATCGGTGGTTTGCGGGTAATAGGGCACCTTGATGTTGCGCGAATCACGGTGCTGAACAATGCGCTTTTCCAGGCGCAGCGCATCGGCATGGTCTTCGTAGTAATCGTGAATCAGCGCAAAGCGTCGGTAGCCGTTGCGCTCGTAAAGCGAGATGGCGCCGGGGTTGTCGATGCGCACCTCAAGACGCAGGTACGCGCAGTCATGCTCGACGGCACAGGCCTCGATACGTTGCAGCAATTGTTTTCCCAGCCCAGTACCGCGCGCTTCGCCGGCAATGGCGATGGAATACAGGCGCGCCAGTGATGTGCCGCGATGAAACAGCACCAGGGCGTAGCCGAGCAATTGACCGTCAAGTTCGGCGACCAGCAGTTGCGCATGGGCGCGGGTGATCATCCATTGAAAGCTGCGGCTGGTGAGCCGGTCGCTGGTGAAACATTGCATTTCCAAGGCCAGCAGCGCTGGCAGATCTTCAACTACCGCCAAACGGAAAACAGCATTCATATGACCACCGTAAAAGTTGCGTAACGAAACGGGACTTTCGAAAAACTTCGTGCTTAATAGAAATGGTCTTGTTCTCCAACGGATCAATCTCTATGTCAGCGGTACAGGGTCATTGGCGCGAAGTATCCGAGCAAAGTTTGTCGGCGGCAACTTTTTTAAATCCAGCCATCAGAACTTCCAGTCAAGTGTTGATCATCGTCGAACGCAAGGAAGATTGGGCCTCGTACTTCCCCAGCGAGGACATCGTCACCGCTCAGGAATACCTCGAGCAAACCCGTGACAACGAGCCGGGCAAGCGGGTGCAGGTGATCAATCTGTGCCGCAGCTACAAGTATCTGGGGCACGGTTACTACTGCTCGCTGCTGGCAGAAGCCCGCGGCCACAAGGTGATTCCATCGGTGCGCACCATCAGCGAACTGACGAAAAAAATCGCTTTACGGTCTGGCACTGGACGATCTCGATAAAAATCTGGAAAAAGCCCTCACGCATCATCTGTACAGCGATACCGAAGGTTTCACCCTGACGCTTTACTTCGGCAAAACGCATATCGAGCCGCTGCAGGATCTGGCTCGACAATTGTTTGAAGTGTTTCCGTGCCCGATTCTGTTAGTTGAGTTTCGGCGAACTAACGGTTGGCACATCGAAGGCATTAAGTCCGGTGCCCTGCACAAGTTGCGCGACGATCAGGAAGATCAGTTCGCCAATGCGCTGGACGGTTTCAGTCGTAAAGTCTGGCGGGCGCCACGCTCGCCGCAAGTGGCGCGTTACGACCTGGCGATCCTCCACGATCCGCAGGAGGCCTTGCCGCCATCCAACGCCAAGGCACTGGAGAATTTCGTCCGGGTCGGCAAGCGCATGGGCATCGACGTCGAGCTGATCGAGCGCAAGGACTATGCGCGGATCGCTGAGTACGACGGCTTGTTGATTCGCGAGACCACCAGCGTCGACAACCACACCTATCGCTTTGCCAAGAAGGCTGAAAGCGAAGGCCTGGTGGTGATGGACGACCCCACGTCGATCCTGCGCTGTACCAACAAGGTCTACCTGACCGACCTGCTCAACAGTCATCAATTGGGCATGCCCGCCACGGAAATTCTCTACAAGGAACGACCGGAAGATTTCGAACGGGTCGGTGAACGCCTCGGTTTTCCGCTGGTGTTGAAGATCCCCGACGGCTGTTTTTCTCGCGGAGTGATCAAAGTCGAAAGCCAGCAGGCGCTGCTGGAGGCCACCGCCGAACTGTTCGAACACTCGGTGTTGCTGCTGGCTCAGGAGTTTTTCTACACCGAGTACGACTGGCGCATCGGCGTGCTCAACCGCAAACCGATCTTCGCCTGCCAGTACTTCATGTCCAAGGGCCACTGGCAAATCTACAACCACAAAGCCAAGGGCCAGGACGTCAACGGCGAGTGTCGCACCCTGGCCGTTCACGAGGCGCCGCGAGCGGTGGTGGAACTGGCGGTGAAGACCGCCAACCTGATCGGCGATGGCCTCTACGGCGTGGACCTGAAACAGGCCGGCGACAAAGTGGTGGTGATCGAGGTCAACGACAACCCGAACCTCGACGCCGGTATCGAAGACGCCTACTTGCAGGACGATCTGTATTCACTGGTGCTGGAGGAGTTCGTGCGACGGCTGGAACTCAAACGTCGCGGCCAGGCCTGGTGACGCGCCGATGATCAGCAGCTTCGCACTGACTCATGGCGCGTTGCAGCGGGTCGAGCGGCTGGACGCCGAGGTGATGCTGTTCAGCAATCCCGATGCGGCCGAGCGTGACTTGCTCCACAGCCACTACAAGGTCGACGAACACGCGTTGGCCTCGGCGCTGGACCCGGACGAAGTCTCGCGAATCGAGTTTCACCCCGACCACTTGTTCCTGATCTGGAAACGCCCGGAAAACTATTCCGGCGGTGGCAGCCTGGCGTTTGAGGTGTCGTCCTGCGGCCTGCTTTTTGCGCCCGGTCAGTTGCTGGTGATCGCCACCGATGACACGCCGCTGCACGGCATCGGCACGCGCCAGCCGCTCAATGCGCCGCTGGATGTGTTGCTCGATCTGCTGTTCAACAACATCCACCATTACCTCGGCCATCTGAAGGTAATCAAACTGGTCGCCCGCGAGCTGCAGCAGAAGTTCAACGCCTCGATGCAGAACCAGCATCTGGTGCAGATGTTCAACCTCAGCGAAAGCCTGATCTATTACATCAACGCCCTGCACAGCAACGGCGCGGTGTTGACGCGGCTGCGCAATCATGCGGAAAAACAGCACTTTGGCAGCGAGGCGATCGGATTAATCGACGACCTGATCATCGAAAACAACCAATGCTACAAACAGGCGGAAATCTACTCCACGGTGTTCTCCGGGTTGATCGATGCGCGTGGCAACCTGATGAACAACAGCATGAACAATCTGCTGCGCAAACTGACGTTGATCAACGTGGTGTTTCTGCCGTTGAACCTGATTGCGAGCATTGGCGGGATGTCGGAATTCAGCATGATGACGGCGGGCACGCCGTGGTGGATTTCCTACCCGGCGTTTCTGCTGGTGATGTTGTTGGGGGCCGGGGGGATGTTGTTCGGGTTGCGGCGGTTGGCCAAGTGATCCGTGGTGACTTGGCCGACGCCAGCCTATAGCGTCAGCGTCAAATAAACCATTGACTCGCCGGTCGCCGCCGGGCTAATTTCAGGCCCATGACTTCCACCGTATTGCGCTGCCAGCCAAGCATTATTACCGCCATTCCTCATTTGGCGGGCTAGCTCACGACTGCAGCACCCAACCCGCCCTAGAGGCGGGTTTTCATTTTCTGTCTCCGGGGTTTTACCAACGAAGGCTCCCTGTAGGAGCTGCCGAAGGCTGCGATCTTTTGATCTTGCTTTTTGATTTTGAGAAAAAACAAAAGTCAAAAGAATCGCAGCCTSCCGGGCAGCTCCTRCAGGGG
>NZ_JABULD010000717.1:0-11522 GCF_014060985.1 Pseudomonas sp. MD195_PC81_125 | reverse complement strand
GAACCAAATTTGATAAATCATTGCTTCGGTTGATAGATCTGCAAGGAGACTAGCGTTCATCACCGCCCAGAATGCCAGGGCTTCAGTCTCCCCCGGATCAAACTCAAAGCGCTCATCAGGATCATCTACGGCGTGTTTAAACCAATTTTGCGCCTTACGCATAATCGTGAAGTACTCGGAAGCGGAAAGCCCATTTGCTCCCTGCGCGAGCTTGTCCCAAGACTCATTGGGATGCCTATTTTCGACGAGATTGCTAAGGATCGAAGAAGCAGCCCCCACCAGAGTATGCACAGCTACCGGGTCCTCATTTGCAAACAACATCCGTATCGCTACGTTCAGTTGCCGTTGTGCAACCTCGATTTTTGAAACGTTCAAATGTTCGAGCATTTTTTTACTCATTCTTTGATGCGTAACGGAAAAGTCTAAGCCTTACCAATTCTAGCTGTCCTCCTTTACTCCGCAGGGATCCGCAGGCTTTTCATACACCGCATTCACCTATCAAACTCCCTGCCTTGCCTTCGCTCAGGTTGCCGTAGCAATGCAGAAAAAAAGGACTTATTTAGCGCGCAGGCGAGGTGGGGGGACGACGGCGCGCGCGGAGTAAAACATTTTGCCCAAATCAAGCCACCACGACCTTCTACCAAAAATAATCCAGCGTTAACTAGACACGCTAATGGCTAATAGCTATTGTTGGCGTGAGCAAATATCGGCTGCGGGTAAACCATACTTATCAAACTACTGAAGACTTAATCGCCATTAGAGCTTTTTTAAGAATCTTAAAAAACGAACTATATAGAAATTAAAACTAAAAAACCAAAAACCAAAAACCAAAAACCAAAAACCAAAAATGGATTTTACATGACCAAAACACGCACAATCATTCCACGAGCGCTTGAAGCAATACTATTATATAAATCGGCAAAAACCTGTTGTGTTTGCAGATTCCCCCGCGCACCGATACAAATTCATCATATCGACCAAAATCCATCGAATAACTGTGAAAGCAATCTAGTAGTATTGTGTACCAATTGTCACGATGACGCTCACACAACACGTGCCTTATCAAAGAATCTTACACCAGCTAGACTTTCACAATTCAAACTCAAATGGGAAGCAGATGTACTTGCCCGCTCATCAACTGCTATGGTACCAAGCTCTAACTTAGACCAAGCCATGTGGACTTTCGTCAATCATCAAAGGATTATTCCTGTGATGAATTCACTTGGAGTGAAATTCAATAAAGCAAAATTAGACTCTTTGATTTCCAGGGGAGTAGTCGATAAAGATGGCATCCCAACATTTCAGCTTCCGAAAAAATCGCCAGCCTACACGGATCAAATCATTACTATCTATGATAGATTTGAATGGGACGATTCTATGCGACTTCACAATTTATACATGGACGCTGTAGATAAGATTATTTTAAAGGCAAACCCGATCGAGCTTGGTGCTGTTTGGACCAAGACAGATATTCGTTCAGTTGTTCAGCCGGGCTCAATCTGCTTCTGTATGAGAGGACATATGTTTAAAAGAGGGGACGTTATCAACGGGGAAGAAAATAGATTAGTCTTTGCACGCTCTAACAATATTGAAATTCAGTTTCATGCACATACTAGACACATGTACGGAAACTCGGCGCTTTATGACAGCTTTGTCGGTAGCAGATTTACCGCATCGCTTATTCACGTCAAAGACTATGCTGTTGAAGCCGGAAAGCTGATCATTCGAGCTACCCCGATATCGATGGGTGCGGGATTCGTACCTAGCGCTTACCAAACTCCCCGACCATTGCGCTATGGCTGGGCACAAGCCCGAAAAATCTAATACGTTTAATCTTAGGCGAGCGGCCAAGCAGATTCCACGTATATCTGGTAAGGACTGGCCAAAACAGAGGCTTGTAAACCATGCACTAATCAGGTTCATACCACAAAATCACAAAGGTGGCGTCTGAGGAACGTGATCTACGGGCTTTTGAAAAGGTGAGACCTCATATCGAGTCGGCGGCCTTTTGTATGTGCCCTACCTGCCTCGATCACTTTGACGCGCGGGACGACTGCCAGACCTGCACCGGAAAAGGTTTTGTGATGAAGCCGGCGCCAGCGGGTCTACGTTGAAAGCTCAAACGCGGCTAGGGAATGGCTTAATCAGCCACGCCCCAAGGGCGTTCTGAACAGACGGCGATGCACAAAGGCGAGGAAACGGAGGCCTTTGAGTGGTTCAATGTCGACCTGAGCGTGGGTAATGGCCGGAATCAAGGTAAAAACTTGATTTCACCCATTGTTGAAAAGACAGGATCTACTTACACGCGTTTAGATAAGCTCTGAGGCTCTCGGCATCAAAATATGGCGAAGGCATTTTTGCAAGATACTCAGCTCCTTTAGATGTGTTCATTTTTAGTGTTAGCGCCCCCGTACCTTTATGTTTCTTTTCCAAGATACCCGAAACAAGCTCCAAAGACTCTGTCAAACTTTGGAGAGCTTCGTCAACGACCTCTATCATTTGTTCAGTCATAGTATACAGTGCAATTAGTTGACCCTCGCCGACGATCTCACCAAGTTGACAAAGTGTATGTGCGCCCGCCTTCCCTAAATTCGAAGCCTTTAATGTCGCCCGATACTCATCTAAGGAACCATTACGATTTGAAAAATTCTCGAAGCAAGCTCTATATCGAGCCTGCGCAAGGTAGATCGTATCGATAGTCACCGTATCATTCATCGATAATGCTATATCGATAATGCGTGGATCGATTCGATCAGTGACCCCTGGATTACTAGGAATTTTGGTTATTTCTAAAAATCTAATCTTGCTATCACGAGCGGGGTAGATATTATATTTTTTTATTGAAAACAGATCATTCAACTGTGAAGTAAGATGAATAACCGTTCTATGAACGGCACTAAAATCCGCTTTAACCTCATTAGCCTTTTCAGTTTTCTTCTGAAAAAAATAGGAACAACCGGCACCTGCCATTGCGCCGCCGAAGCCGGCTGCTACAGGTCCGCCCACATCTTTTAGAACAGCAACAACAATCGGGCTTATCAACTGAGATATTTCTGGCGAAAAAGCAAACACGGCTAGAAACGCAAAAAAAACGGTAAAACCTCCAAATAAAAAACCAAATTATCGCGGCGAACCCCATACAAACACTCCTTCATTAATATCTAATTCTCATTATTACTCAAAGGAGAAATATAGGCACAGTTTTTTATACTCATGCGGCCGAGAAAAGGGGTCTAGTTCTCTGCACCAATCTCGTAAGATTTAAATCTCATAACCTCCTCGCCTAGCCAGTCATTCAGCTGCGTCATCCGCGTCTGAATCGGCTCCAGCTCATTGGCCGCATAAATCTGCGCCGCCTCTCGAATTGACCCAAATCCACCCGCATTCTGCGGAACAATCCCCATCAACTGCGGCGGAATACGCAGGCTCGCCAACACATCATCCCGCGTCTGATTCTTGATCGAATTGAATTCATCCTTCGCTGCCACTTCGCTCACCGGGATCAGCTGAATACCGTCCTTCTTGCCGGTCGGCGAGTAGACGAACAAATTCCGAAAATTCCCTGGCCCCTTCGATTCCTTCAATGCATTGCGCAACGCATCAATGTCCGCCTCGGTCTGCGCCGCATCCGTCATGTACAAGATGAAACCAGCATGACTCCCGTTCTCGTAATACTTACGCCGAAACAACGTCGCCGACTCATTCAACAACGCCGACTGCAACGCATTGATCCACTCCGGCAGTCCATAAATCTCCTGATGCAGATCCGCCTCACGCAGATGAAAAATACTTTCCGGCTCAAACGCGTGTTCATCCTTCCACCCCCGCACCTGGTAAAACTGCCCCTCCGGCCCCGCACGCATGTACTTCGCCAACGGCGTTTCCAACTTACGAACCCCGCCCAACCGCGACCGCCGCCCCTCAAGGTACCCGTTGCCCAAACACAAAAAGTCCAAAGCAAACTGCTCAAACGAAGCCCGCGACAACAGCGGATGCGGGATAAACGTCTTGCTCAACAGATTGCGCTTGAACATCAACCCCGAATGCAAATGCACGCTCGCCCCCACCGACCGGGCCAGCCCATCCAGCGAAAGCGGCGGCTCATACCACCGCCCGTTGAACCAGCACTCCAGATAGTCGAAGACCTCCCGACCACCCAGCACCGGCGTAGGCTCGCCGAAGGAAAACATCTGAGTTCCGGCGCCGGCGGCGGATGTGGTCGCGGGCAACGTCTGGTTGGCCATTTGTTCGGTCATCAGTAAATCTCCATGCGCCCGGTGTTGGCAGTCGTCTGCCCCTCAAGCGGTTCGTGGTGCAATGCGTGAAAGAGCGCCCAGGCCAGGTCGGCGTGGCCGGTGTTGTCGTTGCGGCCGGCGGTGTAGGTGTACTGGCGTCCGCCGGCGGTGACGGTTTTGCGAATCGCCATAAGCGACTGGGCCATGTCGGTCCAGCCGGCATCGAATTCGAGCCGGCCCTTGTGAATTACGTCGTAGGCCTTGAGTACCAGGCGGGTTTTGACTTCGGGCGAGTAGCTGAAGGTGGTCACCGCCGGGAAGAACTGGCGCACCAACTGGGCCACGCCGCTGCCCAGACCGGTCACGTCGATCCCAATGTAGGTCACCCAGTAGCGATCGCAGACGCTCTTGATGAACGCGGCCTGCGCGGCGAAGTCCATGCCCCGGAATTGGTGTCGTTCGAGGATGCGAAACTTGCCACCGGGTACCAGGGGCGGCGCGACCACTACCATGCCGGAACAGTCGCCCGTCTCGGCCGGGTCGTAGCCAATCCACACTTGGCGGTCGCCGAACGGGCGCATGGCGAAAGGTTTGTAGTCCTCGGCCCACTCGACCCAGCTGTCCACCATGCACGACTGCAACAGGGGCAGCGGGAAGATGCTCGCGCCGTCGTCGACGAACTCACACATCAGCAGGTTGGCGAACGCTTCGGGGCTGTACTCGCGGCGCAGTTCCTCGATGTCGAACAAGTCACAACCGCCCCGCTCCGCGTCCAAGATCGTGACAATCTGGCGCCACAACCGATCCTCACAGAACCGGCCCTGCTGGAGCGCGCCATGGGACACGTCCACCTTCTTGTGTTGCGCGGCGGGTTTGCCCTTGTTGAAGCGCTCGCCCGTCCAGAAGGTGTACGCCTCATGAGCCATGCTCGACGGCGTGGAAAAGTAGGTTTTGCGCCACTTCTTGTGCATCGCCATGCCCGAGGCGACCTTGTTCAATTCCTCGAACTTGAACGTCCAGAAGAATTCGTCGAAGTAGAAATTGCCGTGGTAGCCCTGGGCAGTGCGGGCGTTGGTGCCGAGGAAAAACAGCTCGGCGCCGTTGGGCAACACGATGGGGTCACCGGTCAGTTCAACGCCGATCACCTCGCGGCAAAACGCCTGAATGTAGCCCCGGAACAGGTAGGCCTGGTTCTTCGAAGCCGACAGGAAGATCTGGTTGCGCCCAGTGTCCAGCGCATCGATGAACGCCTCGCGGGCGAAGTAGTACGTCGCGCCGATCTGCCGACTTTTTAGGATGACGCGTGTGCGCTGATTGCCGGCGCGGTACCAGTCTTTCTGATAGTCGAAACAGCCATCGATGAACGCTTCGCGCAGCAGCTCGATCTGGTCTTCATCAATCTCGTTTTTGACGGCTTTTTTCTTCGGCCCGGCGTTGCGTTTCGCCAAATTCGGGTTGAGATCGGTTTCGGTACCGCCACCCTGAAAGCGCTGAATCCGCGCTTGTCGCTCAAGCTGCCTGTGCAGCAGATCGATCTCCTTGAAGTCGCCGCCGCTTTTCCCCTCCTTCAGGATCAACTGCACCAGCCGCGCTTCCAACGCCCCGCCAATGCGCTCGACGTTATCGGCTCGGTCCCACTCGTCGCGGGCCTTCCAGCTGTGTAGCGTTTTTTCCTTTTCGCCCGTAGCCTCGGCAATCTCGCAGATGCGCCAACCCATCCAATAGAGAAACTTGGATTGGCGGCGCGGATCAATGGGCAGCAGTGCGGTCGTAGTCATGGCCGCGATGCTGCCGCCCATGCCAGCGACTCAATAGCGCCGCCTTTTGTACCGCCCTTCCCCACAGTCCCGCCTCATTGCCGCAACTCGCGCGCGTCACGACCATGCCCCTCATCGCAGGCATTCAGCGCCCAAGCAAAGAGGTTTCCCGCCATGAAGAAATTCCGCAGCAACTGGTTCCGCGTCGCCGTCGAGGGAGCGACCTCAGACAAGCGCACCATCAAACGCAACTGGCTGGAACAAGCCGCGAAGAACTTCAACCCAAGTACCTACGGCGCACGCATCTGGCTTGAGCATTTCCGCAGTCTGCTACCCGACAGCCCATTCAAGGCATACGGCGACGTACTGGCCGTGAAAACTGAAGAAGTAAACATCAACGGCCAAAAAAAAATTGGCCCTGTTTGCCCAGGTCGAGCCAACGGCTGACCTGATCGCCATGAACAAAGCAAAACAGAAGATCTACACCTCCATCGAAATCGACGACAGCTTCGCCGATACCGGTGAGGCGTACATCGTCGGTCTCGGCGTGACCGACTCACCCGCCAGTCTCGGCACTGACGTGTTGTCGTTCTCGGCCCAGAAACCGGACGTCAGCCCGTTCAAGGATCGCCACTACTCCGCAACTTCGATGTTCACCGAGGCGCTGGAAACCGAGCTGACATTCGAAGAAGTCGAAGATAAACCGAGCATCGGCGCTCACCTGCTCAGCACAGTGAGAAACCTGCTCAGCGGCAAGCAAAGCAAGGATGACAACGAATTCGCGCAAATCAGCCAAGCCGTCGAAACCGTCGCCGAGCATGTCAAGGATCTGCCCGCGCAAATGGCTGCCGAGAAGAAGTTTTCTACAGGCCTGCAAACTCGATTGGATCAACTGAGCAAAGACTTCACTGAACTGAAGACCCAGCTCTCCACCACCCAAGACCCCAATCAAAAAACGCGCCCTCCGGTAACCGGCGGCGATAACTCGGTAGTGACTGACTGCTGACAGTCAGCACCGCCACAGCCCCGAATAACCAAGGACGACCACCATGCGCAACGACACACGCGTTCTGTTCAACGCCTACCTGCAGCAGCTGGCCCAACTGCACGGCGTGAGCGATGTCACCACCAAATTCACCGCCGCGCCGACCGTTGCCCAGACGCTGGAAACCCGCATTCAGGAATCCAGTGCGTTCCTCAGCTCGATCAACATCTACGGCGTATCCGAGCAGTCCGGCGAGAAGGTCGGCATCGGTATCGACGGCACCATTGCCAGCACCACCGACACTACCGTGAAGGATCGCGAACCCCGCGACCCGAGCAGCCTGGATAATCGCGGGTACACCTGCACGCAAACCAACTTCGATACTGGCCTGCGATACCAAAAGCTGGACCAGTGGGCGAAGTTCAAAGACTTCCAGGCGCGTATCCGCGACGCGATCATCAAAGCCCAGGCACTCAACCGGATCATGATCGGCTGGAACGGTACCAGCCGTGCCGCCACGTCGAACCCGACAACCCACCCGCTGCTGCAGGACGTCAACATCGGTTGGCTGCAAAAAATGCGAACCGAAAATGAAGCCCGCGTCATGGCCGAGGTCGTGGCAGACAGTGGCAAGATCGAAATCGGCGCTGGCAAGGATTTCGAAAACATCGACGCACTGGTTGTCAGCATGGTCAACGAATTTATTGAACCGTGGTATCAGGAAGATACCGAGCTGGTCGTCATCTGTGGTCGGCAACTACTGGCCGATAAATACTTCCCGATCATCAACAAAACACAGGCGCCGACCGAAACGCTGGCCGCAGACATCGTCACCAGCCAGAAACGCCTGGGCAACCTGCCGGCCGTGCGAGTGCCGCACTTCCCACCGAACAGCCTGATGGTCACTCGCCTCGACAACCTTTCGATCTACTGGCAGGAAGGCACCCGCCGCCGCACCGTCGTCGACAACGCGAAACGCGACCGCATCGAGAACTATGAGTCGGTCAACGAAAGCTACGTGATTGAAGATCTGGGCTGCGCAGCCATGGCCGAAAACATCACCCTAAGTTGAGGCCAACACCATGACCAATCCTTGCCGACGTCACTTTGTGCGCGTCAATGCAGCCATCGAAGCGGCAGCGGCCAATCCCACTCAAACGATGGCCGGCGCCACGGCTTACGAGCACCAGCTCAGCCAACTGCTGCAAGACCGCCTGCGCCTGAAACAAGTGCAATCGAACCAAGCAAAGCCGAACTCAAACGCCAGTTACTGCCCGAGTACATCCCCTATGTACAAGGCGTGCTGGAGCGTGGCCAAGGTGCACAGGACGACGTGATGACGACCATCATGGTCTGGCGTATCGACGCTGAAGACTATAGCGGCGCTCTGGATATCGCCGACTACGTCCTCAAACACAAACTGATCATGCCTGACCGATTCGAGCGCACAACCGGTTGCCTGGTAGCGGAAGAAATCGCCACCGTTGCTCTCAAGGCGCAGAAAGTCGGCGAGCCGTTCGACCTGGCCATCCTGCACCGCACCGCCGAATTGACCGACACCGAAGATATGCCGGACCAGGCGCGAGCCAAGCTGTTCCTGGCCATGGGCCGCGCAACGCTGGAAGGCATCACCGACGAGAGTCCCGGCCAACCCGGTCAGGTGCCAGCCGGCATCGACCTGCTGAAGAAAGCCATCGACCTGCACGACGCCTGCGGTGGCAAAAAGGATCTGGAGCGGGCCGAACGCCTGCACAACAAACTGGCTGGCTCTGGTCATTGAATCAGGACAGCACCCCGAGCGTCCCCACGCACCCCGCCGGCTCGGGGCGGATCGGCCAGCACTCCCCTCCTGAACGTGAAGCCCCGACCACCGGCGACTTACAACAGAGCACAGATTCATGAGCGGATTCGTAGCGGGCGGTACCGGCGCCAAGGCCCACGGTGGCCACATCAACACCGACCCTTTCTGGCCGTCGATTGATTTGGAAGACGTGCGAGGCACGCTGCGCCTCGACGCAAGTGTCACCCCAATCAGACTTGAGACCGCGACCATCGCCGCCGCCATCGGCATCAATCGTGAGTTCGCTACTTGGCGCCGCACCAAACAGGCAAAAGGCTACGCCGCTCTTGCGGACGTCCCAGCCGAACAAATCGAGGACAAATCTGAACTCGTTCACCTCTACCAACGAGCGATATACGCCGCGACCGGCGCGGAGATCTGCGAACGCTACCGCTCCTACGACAGCACCAACAGCGGCAACCAGAACGCCGACGAACTGACCCCAAGCATCGACGAACTGCGCCGCGACCAGCGTTGGGCTGTGCGCGACTTCCTCGGCCTCGGCCGCACCACAGTTGAGTTGATCTGATGACCGTCAGCATTCGCGCACAGCAAAACGACACCGTCGACGCGCTTTGCTGGCGTCACTATGGCCGCACTGCTGGCGTGACCGAAGCGGTACTCGAAGCCAACCCCGGACTGGCCGACCACGGCCCAACCTTGCCGCAAGGCCTTCTGGTGCAAATACCCGAAGCCCAAACCGCCGCCCCGCAACGAAAGACGGTCCACCTATGGGATTGAGATTAAAAGATGAACAAACCTGAAAACCTGCGCGCGCACTTGCTTGCCTCCGTGGAAGAACTCAAGCACAACCCCGAACGACTTTTGATATTCATCGACAATGGCAAGATTCGTTGCACCGCTGCGCATACGCTCTCGTTCGAATACAGCTTCGACCTGCAGGTCGTTCTCACCGACTTCGCCGGTCATCCCGACAGCGTCATGTTGCCCTTGCTAGGTTGGTTGAGCATTCATCAGTCCGAGTTGCTTGAGAATCTCAGCAAGGCCGCAGACGGCATTCAGTTCGAGGCTGACATTCTCGACAACAGCAAAGTCGATATGAGCCTGACGCTGCCCCTGACCGAAGGTGTGGTGGTGGGCAAGGACGACCAGGGCAACACCACCATCCGCCATCCCGGCGAACCGCAACGGGCTGCCGACTTTCTCGACTCGAACTGGATACCCGGTGTCCAAGGCAATGGTAGCGAATGGGCGCTGCCAAAATGACCTACCGATTGGACGCACTGGAGGACTGGGCAGCGGAATTAGTTGGGCAGCTTGAACCGGAGTCGCGGAACAAACTGGCCCGCTGCCTTGGTCGGGCGCTGTGTCGAAGCCAACAGCGGCGAATTATTGCTCAGCAGAACCCAGTCGGCAGCAAGTATGCGCCGCGCAAGCAGCTCATCCTGCGCGGTAAGCAGGGTCGAATGAAGAGAAAAGTGAAAATGTTTCAGAAGCTGCACACAGCCAGTTTTCTCAAAGTACAAGGTGATGGGAACACTATCAGTGTTGGCTTCACCGGGCGGATCGCCCGGATTGCCAGAGTGCACCAGTACGGGTTAAAGGATAGAGCAGAGCTCCTCGCCCCATTTGTAAAGTATGATCAAAGGGAGATCTTAGGTATTACCGAGGCAGACGTAAAATTTATGCGGGACTCATTATTACTACAGTTAACAAATAATAGCTTCAACCCTAGATCTTAACCAAGAGATCAGCCAAACAACTGGCCATCAAAGATGGATTAATTTAATATAAGCTTCCTAACTGCTCGTGTCTCCACCATCATTCTTTCACCGTCTGAGGTTAGCAGCCATTGAGGGTCAGCAATATCACTAGTAGTATCTGAAGCAACAACAGCCACAACCCCAAGAAGAGCTTTGCATTTTGAAATTGCTACAGTTTGAAAATCTTGATCTCGCAAAGACGACATATACGTACCAAACCCAAGTTTAGTGCAAAGAGCCTCTAACAAAACGTCCTTAACCGCCGACTCCTTACTACCATTTACAAGATAAGGAGAGATGTAATAAAAAATCTCACCCCAGGTGCAATCAGCCTTCCACGGACGGGTATTAATGCCATCCCAAAAGCTGCCAAATAACGAATACATATCGCCAAACCCGGCCAAGTTCGGGACATCGTAAATAGCTTTTTTTCTGTTTCTTATTTGCGAAACCTCAAGATTCAGCCTGTCATTTTCTTTACGAAGTTCGTTGATTTCTTTTAAAAGCCCTTCGTTTGAGCCTTCACTTGCGCGCACCCAACCTACAGCGGGAAAAGCTTTCATTGTCTTGACAAGACTCAATGAAACCAGACCTGGCAAATCACTAGGAGACGTCCAATATTTGACTAAACGACCATTCGAAACTTTGTCTCGAAAAGCTTGAAGCTTTAGCCTTGCTTCTTCAGATATCTCAGACCTTTCAATAGTCAATTTCTCAGGACTACCATGAAGAAGAGCCACAATTTTTATACCTCTCTCTACAGCATAATCAAACTCCATTTCTGTAAAACTAAGTCCCTCTGCGCCTAAACTCCCGTATCTACCACCAACAATTAATAGGTAATAGTCACAATCATCAATGACCTTCTTAATAAACACCCATTGCTCTTCATCCGTCGCTGGAAACATTTCCATACCGGCAGGAATACAGTCCATCTCCATTAGAGTTTGAGTAACACTTTTCCTCTCTTCCATCAAATCC
>NZ_JABULD010000245.1:0-4431 GCF_014060985.1 Pseudomonas sp. MD195_PC81_125 | reverse complement strand
CGTCTATCCGATGCAGATCAAAGACGGCTCCATGCGCGATATGTGGCTGAGCAAGACGGAGCGTACTTAATCATGCGGCACATTATTTCCCTGCTTCTGGAAAACGAACCCGGTGCTTTGTCTCGCGTAGTCGGCCTGTTCTCGCAGCGCAACTACAACATTGAAAGCCTGACGGTGGCGCCAACCGAGGACCCGACGCTGTCGCGTCTGACGCTGACTACTGTCGGCCACGATGAAATCATCGAGCAGATCACCAAAAACCTGAACAAGCTGATCGAAGTGGTCAAGCTGGTGGACCTGTCGGAAAGCGCTCACATCGAGCGTGAGCTGATGCTGGTCAAGGTCAAGGCCACTGGCGCCCAGCGCGCCGAGATCAAACGCACCACCGATATTTACCGTGGACAGATCGTCGACGTCAGTGCCAGCGTGTATACCGTTCAATTGACCGGTACCAGCGACAAGCTCGACAGCTTCATTCAGTCCATCGGCACCGCATCGATTCTGGAAACCGTCCGTAGCGGCGTGACCGGCATTGCCCGCGGCGACAAAGTACTCAGCATCTAAACCAAATTAGCGAATGGCCTGAACGGCCTGGATATATAGGGGAAATTCATGAAAGTTTTCTACGATAAAGACTGCGACCTGTCGATCATCCAGGGCAAGAAAGTTGCCATCATCGGTTACGGTTCCCAGGGCCACGCCCAGGCGTGCAACCTGAAAGATTCCGGTGTCGACGTTACCGTCGGTCTGCGTAAAGGTTCGGCCACTGTTGCCAAGGCCGAAGCTCATGGCCTGAAAGTGACCGACGTGGCTGCTGCCGTTGCCGGCGCCGACCTGGTCATGATCCTGACCCCGGACGAATTCCAGTCCCAGTTGTACAAGAACGAAATCGAGCCGAACATCAAGAAAGGCGCCACCCTGGCCTTCTCCCACGGCTTCGCGATCCACTACAACCAGGTTGTTCCGCGTGCCGACCTCGACGTGATCATGATCGCGCCGAAAGCTCCGGGCCACACCGTACGTTCCGAGTTCGTGAAGGGCGGCGGTATTCCTGACCTGATCGCGATCTACCAGGACGCCTCGGGCAACGCCAAAAACGTTGCGCTGTCCTACGCAGCTGGCGTGGGCGGCGGTCGTACCGGCATCATCGAAACCACCTTCAAGGACGAGACCGAAACCGACCTGTTCGGCGAACAAGCCGTACTGTGCGGCGGTACCGTTGAGCTGGTGAAGGCCGGTTTCGAAACGCTGGTTGAAGCTGGCTACGCGCCGGAAATGGCTTACTTCGAGTGCCTGCACGAGCTGAAGCTGATCGTTGACCTCATGTACGAAGGCGGTATCGCCAACATGAACTACTCGATCTCCAACAACGCTGAATACGGCGAGTACGTGACGGGTCCGGAAGTGATCAACGCCGAATCCCGTCAGGCCATGCGCAATGCCCTGAAACGTATTCAGGACGGCGAATACGCCAAAATGTTCATCAGCGAAGGCGCAACCGGCTACCCTTCGATGACCGCCAAGCGTCGTAACAACGCCGCTCACGGTATCGAAATCATCGGCGAGCAACTGCGCTCCATGATGCCGTGGATCGGTGCCAACAAGATCGTCGACAAAGCCAAAAACTAAGTCGTCGTCCCTTGTACGAAAAACGCGGCCTCGGCCGCGTTTTTTCGTTTGAAACCGATGGTTCTGGTATAAAGCTGCATCGTTTGTGGCCGAACCGTCGTCACAGACACCTGTCGAAACTTTCCAAACCGTTGCAAGGTAATGTCCATGAGCGAACGTCCCGAAGAGCCGAACCAGGCTTCTGACGCCGAAAGCCTGCTGCCCATCGATGAACATGTCGAGGAAGGGCACGACGCAGAAGGTCGTAAAGTCCGGCATCGTGGTATCTATCTGCTGCCGAACCTGTTCACCACTGCGAACCTGTTTGCAGGGTTTTATTCCATCATCAACTCGATGAGTGCCCAGGCTGCCTTGAGCGCCGGGGATTCTGCGAATGCGAGCAAGTATTTTGCCTTTGCCGCGATCGCGATTTTCGTGGCCATGGTGCTCGATGGTCTCGATGGCCGCGTGGCGCGCATGACCAATACACAAAGTGCCTTCGGCGCCGAGTATGACTCGCTGTCCGACATGGTTGCCTTCGGTGTGGCACCGGCGCTGCTGGCGTTCGGCTGGGCGCTGGGCGACATGGGCAAGGTCGGCTGGATGGTGGCCTTCATCTATGTAGCCGGTGCAGCGCTGCGTCTGGCGCGTTTCAATACTCAGGTCGGTACGGCCGACAAGCGCTACTTCATCGGCCTGGCCAGCCCGGCGGCGGCAGGCGTGGTGGCGGGGATTGTCTGGGCGTTCAGCGATTACGGTATTCAGGGTTCGAAGATGTCGTTCCTGGTCGCTCTGATGGTGGCGGCTGCCGGCATGCTGATGGTCAGCAACATCAAGTACAACAGCTTCAAGGAGCTGGATCTGAAGGGGCGCGTGCCGTTCGTGGCGATCCTCGCCGTGGTCCTGGTGTTCGCTGTGGTGTTCAGCGATCCACCGCGTATTTTGCTGCTGGTGTTCCTCGCCTACGCGGCTTCCGGACCGGTGCAATACCTGTTGCATCTTCGTCGGCACAAAAACGCCGAGTGATGTAATTTCCCGCATACTCCGCAGTCTATGGGGGCATCTGTCCTCCAAAGCTGCGGAGTTGCCATGCTGATCAAAATCCCCAAAGCGTCCGACTGCCATGAGTCGGATGTCACGCCTGAGTCCATTTATCTCTCCCGTCGTCAATTGCTCGGAGCTACTGCGGCCGGTATCGCCGTGAGCAGCCTGCCGCGTTGGGCCAGTGCCGAGGACGCGGCGCGCTATGCTGATGTCGAGCCAGGCAAGGCGCCTGCCTGGTTTGCCGAGAAGCTCCGTTCTACCAAGTGGGGGGCAGTCAACGTCAAGGATGAGGCGATCACGCCTTATAAAGACGCGACCCATTACAACAACTTCTATGAGTTCGGCACCGACAAGGGCGATCCCGCAGCCAATGCCGGCTCGCTGAAAACCGAGCCGTGGAGCGTGGTCGTCGATGGGGAGGTGGGTAAGCCCGGGCGTTACGCGCTGGAAGACTTCATGAAGCCGTACCAGTTGGAGGAGCGTATCTATCGTCTTCGCTGTGTTGAAGCGTGGTCGATGGTCATCCCCTGGATTGGTTTTCCGATTTCCGCACTGCTCAAGCAGGTCGAGCCGACCTCTAACGCCAAGTACATTCGCTTTGAAACCTTGCAGGATCCCAAGAGCATGCCTGGGCAGCGCTCGGGTTTCGCGCTGATCGACTGGCCTTATGTAGAGGGCTTGCGTCTGGATGAGGCGATGAATCCCTTGGCGATTCTGGCGGTTGGCATGTATGGCCGCGAATTGCCCAATCAGAATGGCGCGCCGCTGCGTCTGGTGGTGCCGTGGAAGTATGGCTTCAAGAGTGTGAAATCCATTGTGCGGATCAGTCTCGTCAGCGAGCAGCCCAAGACTACCTGGCAGAGCATTGCGGCAGATGAATACGGTTTTTATGCCAACGTGAATCCGACGGTCGATCATCCGCGCTGGACTCAGGCAAGAGAGCGGCGTCTGCCGAACAGTTTGTTCAAGCCGAATGTACGCGATACCCAGATGTTCAACGGCTACTCGGATGAAGTCGCTTCTTTATATACAGGGCTCGATCTGCGGAAGAACTACTGATGCGATATCCGTTTTGGCGTGCAGGCGTTTTTATTGCGGCGGCGATGTGGCCACTGTTTTGGTTTTATCAGGCGTTTGCCGATTTGCTCGGTCCGGATCCCGGCAAGGTGCTGGTTGATCGACTGGGGCTGGGGACGCTGGTATTCCTGCTGATCACGTTGAGCATGACGCCGTTGCAGAAATTGACGGGGTGGGCGGGCTGGATTGCTGTTCGCCGTCAGTTGGGGCTCTGGTGTTTTGCCTATGTGGTTCTGCACCTGTTCAGCTATATGGCGTTCATACTTGGTTTCGACTGGTCACAGTTGGGTGTGGAGTTACGCAAGCGGCCATACATTATTGTGGGTACGCTGGGTTTTCTTGGATTGTTGGCACTGGCAGTAACCTCAAATCGTTACAGTCAGCGTCGTTTGGGTGTGCGCTGGAAGAAATTGCATCGGGTGGTGTACGTGATTCTGGGGCTGGGATTGCTGCATATGTTGTGGATCGTGCGTGCTGATCTCAAGGAGTGGACGATCTATGCCTTTATAGGTGCAGTGCTTTTACTGCTGCGTGTGCCTACTGTTGCCCGTCGAATCCCGCGTTTATTGGCTAAAAAGCAGGTTTTGCAATAAAACTGAAATTAACGGTTGACGGCAGATTCTGGAGGTCTATAATTCGCCCCACTTCCGGCGCAGTCGAAACGGAAAACTCCTTGAGATTCAACGAGTTATGCAGGTTTCG
>NZ_JABULD010000260.1:0-12891 GCF_014060985.1 Pseudomonas sp. MD195_PC81_125 | reverse complement strand
GGATCAGTTCCTGCGCCACGAAGTGGACCGGTCGCTGCTCAAGCCGGAGAAGAGCGAATACTTCGATGTTTCAGGCTCTTTCAAATACAGCTCGATGGTGACACTCAAGGATGCCGAAATAGAACAGATTCAGGACCGTCTGGTGGACCTGTTCTCGGTCATCGAAGTGCATAACAAGTCTGGCCGTCAGCTGGAGGATTCAGGCGCACAGCCTTATTTCTTCGGGCTGGTGGTTTCCGGGCGTCCGGAGTACGACGGGCGCGCGGCCCGCGTCGGTGAAAAAGACGAGGAGTGAACAACTGCCGGGCGCTTCGCCGTTTCTGTGTGGCATGGCCCGGCAAGAACCAACCGTTCACAGGAGTGCGCGGACAGTACAGAAAACGGGGGGCAGAACCGCAACCCGGCCGTCATCAGTCAGAACAGGGATGAGATGAATGAATGCTCCAGTCGTAGAAAAACTCCGTCAGTTGTTCGGCGAACGCTTGAGGCTCGAACAGGGAATCCGGCAACAGTTCTGCCAGGCGCCTCCCGGCATCGAGCTGAGTCCCCCCCGATGCGGTAGTGACCGTTCGCAGCGAAGACGAAATCATTCAGGTCGTGAAGCTTTGCCGTGAGTACGGTGTGGCGCTGATCCCGTCGGGTGCGCGTTCGTCCCTCGAAGGGCAGATCAATGCGCCACAGGGTGGCGTCTGCGTCGACTGCTCGGAAATGAACGCGATTGTCGATGTGAACGTCACCGACATGACCGCCACGGTTCAGCCGGGCGTTACCCGCGAGCAACTCAACAGCCACTTGCGTGAGACCGGACTGTTCTTTTCCGTCGATCCTGGCGCCAACGCTTCCATGGGCGGAATGGCGGCGACCCGTGCATCGGGGACCAACTCGGTGCGCTACGGGACCATGGCCGGGAATGTCAAAGCCGCACGCTGGATCATGGCGGACGGCTCGGTCGCCGCCATTGGTTCCCGCGCGCCCAAATCGGCCATGGGTCTGGATCTGCTGGCGATTGCCATCGGTTCAGAGGGCACTCTGGGCATCTTCAGCGAACTGCAAGTGCGCCTGCATCCGGTGCCCGAGGCCATTGTTGCCGGTGTCTGTTCGTTCGATTCGGTGGATAACGCGGTACAGACGGTGGCCAGTGCCCTGGGCCAAGGACTCTCGATCGCCCGGATCGAGCTGCTGGATGCCACGGCGGTGCGTGCGTGCAATGCCTATTCTGCGGCACTGGGGCTGGTGGAAACGCCGCATCTGTTTCTGGAGTTTCACGGCGACCGGTCGACGGTCGCCAGCAGTGTCGAGCTGTTCAAGGATTGCGCCGGCGAGTACGGCGGGCAGGTCAGGATCTCTGAGCGCCTTGAAGAACGCACGGCCCTGTGGAAAGCCCGACATGACGCCTGGTGGGCCTTTCACGCTTTTTACAAAGGCCGCAAGGGGCTGGCCACCGATGTCTGCGTCCCGCTGTCCTGTCTGAGTGCCTGCATCAGCGCCACGGCCGCCGACATTGCGGCCTCCGGTCTTGATGCGCCGCTTATCGGCCATGTCGGTGACGGTAATTTTCACCTGCTGATCATGCTCGATGAAGGTGAAGACGAAAGTGCGGACATTCAGGCGTTCCTCAGCCGGCTGTCGAGTCGCGCGTTGTCGTTCGGCGGCACCGTCAGCGGCGAGCACGGGGTAGGGCAGGGAAAACTGAAGTGGATGTCGGCGCAACACGGCGCAGCGCTGCAATTCATGAGAGCCATCAAATCGGCCCTGGATCCGGACAACTTGTTCAACCCCGGCAAGATGTATCAATCGTTACGGGTTGACGCTCGATAACGGTCGATTTTTTGTTTTTAAGGATGGATGTGAAAGATATGGATCATATTTTGATAGTGGGCATCAACAAGGTCTCCATCAAGTACGTGTGCGAGGCGATCCGCGGTGCGGGCTTCGAACCGATACTGTCCGTTGATCCCTCGGGTTTTCATGGCGCGGCGAAAAACGTGTTCGAAGGGGTCACCTGCATTCCTGCCTTTACCGACAGGGTCGCGCTGTCCGCTTACCTGAACGCCCATCCCGCACTGGTTGGCGTGATTCGCAGCATCACGACATTCTTTGACGAGTTGTTCCCGGTCGTATCCGCGATTGCCGAAGAATTCGGCTTCAAGGCGCCGCCTGAGGTGTTTGCCCGGCTGTCCTCCAAGGGCTTCGTCGGCCGCTTGATCCCGGAACATGTACCCGCCGAGACCTGTGTGTCGCTGAGCGATGGCGACGTGGTCATTCCCTGGCTGACACCCGGGCAACAAAACGATGTGGTGCTCAAACCCTCGGTCGGCTCTGGCGCGGTGGCCACCACCCTGCTCTCGATTGCACCGGACGCTGACCCTGGCGCAGTAATCCGCGCCGCCATCCTGAACAGCGGAATCGACGACCCGCAAGACACTGCCTGGATTGTCCAGGCGCATTGCGCGGGTGATCTCGTCAGCCTGGAAGGCTTTGCCCAGGAGGGGCGGGTGGTCTTCCTCGGACTGTCGAGGCGCGACCGAGTGGGATTCACGGAGGTTGCCAATCAGTTCCCGGCCGACGCCCGCATGGCCTTGCCCGTGCGTGCGAAAATCGAGAAGGCGGTCCGCGATCTGATTGCCCGTTCAGGGTTCGACAATGGCTTCTTCCATTGCGAGTTCATTGCGAACGACGCCACGGCTTATCTGATCGATGCCAACATGGGGCGCCTGGGCGGCGCGAGCATCGTTGAACAGATTGCGCTGGCCTACGATCTGGCGCCAGCGACCGTCCTGCAGCACGTGGCGCTGCTGCCACTGGGCTTGCTGGAGGCTGCGCTTCAATACCAGCCGGTCGAATCTTGCCGCCAGACCCTGAGCTACTGGTACTGCCTGGATCACGAAGCCGTCGTGCATGACTGGGAGATTCCGCCGATGGCTTCCATTCACACGCCCATTGCCAACGTCGGCAGCGTGATCCAGCCCATCGGCACGTCCGACTACGCCTGGGTCGGCATGCTCACCGGCTATGCCGATGTCGTCGCGCGCGAGATTGGCCAGGTACGTGTCCTGACCGATCGCGGCCCTAGAAGCCCGGTCTTCAAATGATTTACTTCGTCCGGTTTCTTTCGTCCGCGGCCTGGAGCTGTTTTTATCCGTTCATGGCCATTTGGCTCAATGCCTCCGTGGGTCTCAGTACCAGTGCGGCGGGGATCGTTGTCGGGTTCGCGATTGTCTCCAACCGCATCGGCGCATTGGCTTTTCAGGGCATGCTGGACAAGGTCGAGCGACGCCGGGAAATAGCCCTGGCCTTGTTCTGTGTGGCGGTGGCGGCGCTATTGATGCTGGTCACCGCCGCGATGGGCATTACCAACGTGTTGATCTGGGTCGTACTGGTTGTGGTGTTCGGTGTCTCCAATTCGATCGCCACGATCTCGCAGATTTCCTACATCGTGCAGTACTTTCGCGAGGGCGAGCACGAACGCGTGCTCTCTTACGAGAATGTTGCGGCGAACGCAGGGGCCGGGGTCGCGCCGTTCGTGGCGTCGTTGATTCTTGCCGGCACCGGTTACTGGTTTGTCGCCCTGCCGCTGTTGTTGGGCGTGCTGGCCACGGCTTCCACGCGGCTGATTCCGCAGGTGGCGCGTAGTGCAGGCGTGGCGTTTGCCGCGCGTGCTTCCACGCTGGGCGAAACCGAGGCATCGCCCAAGGTGGTGGCGTTCATGGCGATCAACTTTCTGACCATGATCGGCTATGCGCAGTTTTATTACGTGTTCCCTACCTATGCCACCGAGCGCTTTTCCAGTGAACTGGTCGGCGTGCTGTTTCTGGTGGCCAGCGGGATCATCATCTTCAGCCAGGTTTACGTGACCTCATTCGCGCAGCGTGTCTCGCGGTTGTGGCGGGTCATTGTTTCCAATCTGTTGATCGGTGCAGGCTGCCTGCTGTTGATCATTTCGTCACAGGCGCAGGCGATCCTGTTTGTCGTGGTGGTGTTTATCGTGATCGGCGAGATGATCTGCGGCCCGCTTTACCAGGCTCAGGCCGTGAAGATCTGGCGCGGGCGCAGTTCCGTGGCGATGGCCGTGCAGACCTGTGTCTGGGGCGCTGCCGAGGCTACCGCCGCCGTGCTCGGCCTGCTGGCAGTGGCCAACGAGCTGAGCTTCATGTCGTTTCTGTTGGGGTTTGCCGCCTGCGTCATCGCCGCCGTGGGCGCCTGGGTATCGATTGCGCTCAAACGCCCGTTGATCGGCATCGACGTGGAACAGCGCTCAGTCCCGGTTTCCTGATGGCTCGGTGCGGCAGGCAGCGGTCTTGGCGGTCAACTGTTCGCGACAATAGTCGGCGAACAGCTGTGCCGGTTTGGTCAGTTGCCCGCGCTTGAGCCACGCGGCGACCAGACCTGAGCCGGTGACGTCTTCGACGATGTCCACGCACACCACTTTCTTGCCGTCATAGGTGCATTCCGAGTGGGGCCGGGTCACCAGGATCGAGAAACCGAAACCCTGACCGACCATGCCCCTGACCATCTCGATCGACGGCGAGCTGAACTCGATGCGCGGGGTCAGGCCCAGTTCTTCGAACAGGCTGACGAAGTAGGTTCGGCTTGGCTGCACGTCGAGCAGAATCATCGGCTCCAGACACAGATCGCGCAGCGACACTTGCTTGTACTGGGCGAAACGGTGGTCGGCCGGCAATAGCGCATACGGCCGTTGCGCCGGCATCAGCGGCTCGGTCTGGATGGTGGCATCGAGTTCGTGTTCATAGAGGATCACCAGGTCGAAACTGCCCGAGGTCAGGCCTTGCACCAGTTCCTGTTGCTCGCCGTCGCGGATGCGGATTTTCACGCCCGGATACAGCGCGGAAAACCCGGCGATCAATTGCGGCAGGTACAACGGCGCGACGGTTTCGAAGCAGCCGATGTCGATCTGTCCGGCGACGATGTCGTTATCGGCGAGGGCGTTCTGCTCGAACTCCCGAGCCATGCGCAGCAGCTCCTGCGCCTTGCGAAAGAACCGTGCACCGCTCGGCGTCAGGGATACGCCCTGAGCGTGATGGCGGATCAGCAGCTGCACCGCGAAGCTGTCTTCCAGACCTTTGATCGCCGTAGAGATCGCCGGTTGTGCGATGTACAGCTTGCGCGAGGCTTCGGCAACGCTGCCGCATTCGACGGTGGTGATGAAGTATTTCAACTGACGCAAATTGTAGGCGGCCACGGCAAACCTCAGGACGAGCGGACTCGACTTCCAAGCAATTTGTGCGCCGCCGCGTCCGCTGCGCGACGTTGTTCTTATCCTTGAACCTTAGTCATCCACAGCGGTTTTGGGGAAACCGATTGAGCAGTTTTTTTCATTGCCTGCGAAGACATTTTTTACTAATTTTCGCCCGTCCGGGCCTGCGCCACCATCGACTGCACAATAACGTCCAAGGAGCATTCGACGTGTTCGAACTTGCAGAGTGGCAGCGCCAGGCCGGTGCCTTGAAGTTTCCCGATCGAGCCGTGATCAACGGCCAGCATTGCGCCGCGCAATCGGGGCAGACGTTCGCCGCGATCAATCCCGCCACCGGCCAGTTGCTGGCCAATGTCGCGGCCTGTGGCGAGGCGGATGTGGACGCGGCGGTGCGTAACGCGCGACACGTGTTCGAGGCCGGCATCTGGGCGCAACGCCCGCCCGCCGAGCGCAAGCAAGTGCTGCTGCGCCTGGCCGAGCTGTTGATGGAGCATCGTCAGGAGCTGGCCCTGCTCGACTCGCTGAACATGGGCAAACCGGTGATGGACGCCTACAACATTGATGTGCCGGGCGCCGCCGGGGTGTTTCGCTGGTACGCCGAAAGCCTCGACAAACTCTACGACCAGATCGCTCCCGGCGCCGTCAATGTGCTGGCGACCATTACCCGTGAAGCACTGGGTGTGGTGGCAGCGGTGGTGCCGTGGAATTTCCCGTTGGACATGGCCGCGTGGAAGCTTGCGCCAGCGCTGGCAGCGGGTAATTCGGTGATCCTCAAACCGGCCGAGCAATCACCGTTTTCGGCATTGCGTCTGGCCGAGCTGGCACTGGAAGCGGGCCTGCCACCGGGCGTGCTCAACGTGTTGCCGGGGCTTGGCGAGCAGACCGGCAAAGCCTTGGGCCTGCACGCGGATGTCGATTGTCTGGTGTTCACCGGCTCGACGCAGGTCGGCAAATATTTCATGCAGTACTCGGCGCAATCCAACCTCAAACAAGTGTGGCTGGAGTGCGGCGGCAAGAGTGCCAATCTGGTGTTCGCCGATTGCCGGGATCTGGACCTGGCGGCGGAAAAAGCCGCGTTCGGGATCTTCTTCAATCAGGGCGAAGTGTGTTCGGCCAACTCGCGACTGTTGGTCGAGCGTTCGATTCATGATGCGTTTGTCGAACGCCTCAAAGCCCAGGCCGAACGCTGGCTGCCGGGTGATCCGCTCGCCCCGCAAAGCCGTGCCGGAGCGATCGTCGATCAGCGGCAGACGGCGAGCATCATGCGCGCCATCCGCGAGGCCGGGCAGGCGGGTGCGAGCCTGGTGTGTGGCGGTCAGCAACGGCGCTTCAACGGCTCGGACAACTTCATCGAGCCGACGATCTTCACCGGCGTGAGTGCCGACATGGCGTTGTTTCGCGAAGAGGTGTTCGGCCCTGTGCTGGCGGTGGTGCCGTTCGATGATGAAGACGCGGCGGTGCGCCTGGCCAACGACAGTGTGTACGGGCTGGCGGCGTCGCTGTGGACCGATGATCTGCATCGCGCACACCGCGTGGCGCGAAGGCTGCGGGCGGGCACGGTATCGGTCAATACCGTCGATGCGCTGGACGTGACCGTGCCGTTCGGCGGCGGCAGGCAATCGGGCTTCGGCCGCGACCTGTCGCTGCACTCGTTCGACAAATACACCCAGTTGAAAACCACCTGGTTTCAGTTGCGCTGAGACCGCGTAGACCCTATCGCTGGCAAGCCAGCTCCCACAGGTTTTGTGGTGTCCACCCATTCCGGGTACACCAACGATTACTGTGGGAGCTGGCTTGCCAGCGATGGCATTCTCCCAGGCAGTGAAAATTCCTGGCTTGCACCGACCGTGAGCATCCCTGCCAACCCCGCGCTTTTGCGGTGCACGCTAAGCAGTTTTTTCATCATTTGCTGCCAACAATTTCCTGATTTTCCTCAGCCCGCACATGGGCCACCATCGATCTTGCCAGCCCGGTGGTTCACGCCAGCGTCCAGCAGAGACCGCAGTGTGGATTCACATCATTGGTGCTGGCCGTACTGCCCATGACAAAACTAAATCAACAGCGTCGGGAGTGCTCCATGATCAAGTCCTTGTGTCTCCGTCTCACCCATCCACTGGCGATCACCGCCCTGGCGGCCACGGTCGCGACCGGCGCGCAGGCCGGCACCTTGTCCATCGGCCATACCACCTGGGTGGGTTATGGCACGCTGTATCTGGCTCAGGACCTGGGCTATTTCAAGGAAAACGGCCTGACCGTCGAATTGCCGGTGGTCGAAGAAGCTTCGATGTACATGGCCGCACAGGCTTCCGGACAACTCTCCGGTTCGGCGTCGACCATCGACGAAGTGCTCAAGTACCGGCCGCAGTTCTGCTTCAAAGCCGTGGCGGCACTGGATGACAGCCATGGTGGCGACGGCGTGCTGGTGGGCAAGGACGTGAAGTCGTTGCAGGAACTCAAGGGCCAGGCCGTGGCCGTCAACGAAGGTTCGACCTCGCAGTTCTGGCTCTCCTATCTGCTGAAAAAGAACGGCATGAAAATGAGCGACATCACCGTGCAGAACATGACTGCCGACGATGCTGCCACCGCGTTCATTGCCGGTCGCGTGCCGGCCGCCGTGACTTGGGAACCGCACCTGTCGATGGTGCGCGACAAGCAGCAGGGCAAAGTGCTGATCGACAGCAGCAGCACGCCCGGGGTGATTGTCGATGTCGTGGCGCTCAACTGCACGGTGATCGAGAAGCAGCCCGAAGACGTCAAGGCGCTGGTCGCCGGTCTCTACAAAGCGGTGCAATACACCAAGGACCATCCACAGCAAGCCTACGAAATCATGGCCAAGGGCGTCGGCGGTTATCTGTCCGATCCGAAGGAACTGGCTGCTGCAGCGCAAGGCGTGCGTTTCTACGATCAGGCCATGAGCGAGAAGCTGCTGGGCAAACCGGGCGCGCCGGGTGACAGCGCACCGCTGATCAAACTGGCCAACGAAACCGCCAGCGAATTGCAGGGCAAACCCTACAACGTCAGTAACGACGATCTGGTGGATAACCGTTTCGTCAGCCCGCTCTAGGAGACTGGTCATGTTCAAGCGCAATTCATGGCTGAGTCGCTGCATCACACCGAAGACCGGCTTGCCGGTGCCGGTGGTATGGAGCGCCAGTGGTCTGGCCTGGGTGTTGCTGGTCGGGCTGTGGGCCGGGCTGTCCTACGGCGGCATCGTCCCGGGGATGTTTCTGCCGACGCCCGGCGCGGTGGTTGAAGCCGCCGTGCGCCTGAGCCGCGACGGCACCCTTGGCACCCATGTGTGGGCCAGTGTCGAAGTGGTGATGGTCGGGTTCATCGTCTCGTCGCTGGTGGCGGTGCCGCTGGGGTTGCTGATGGGCAGCTTTCGCATCGTCCAGGCGTTTCTCGAACCGCTGGTCAACTTCATCCGTTACCTGCCGGTGACCTCGTTCGTGCCACTGTTCATCCTGTGGATTGGTATCGGTCTGGAGCAGCGGGTATCGGTGATCATCTTCGGCGTGTTCTTCCAGCAACTGGTGATGATCGCGGATGTATCCAAGGGCATCTCCAAGGACCTGATCAACGCCTCTTACACGCTCGGCTCCAACCGCCGCGACGCGGTGCTGCATGTGATCGCCCCGGCCTCGGTGCCCGGCGTGCTCGACACCTTGCGCGTGACCATGGGCTGGGCCTGGACCTATCTGGTGGTGGCCGAACTGGTCGCCGCGTCGAGTGGCCTCGGTTACCTGAGCCTGAAAGCCATGCGCGGTTTTCAGGTCGACGTGATTTTCCTCGCCATCGCGATCATCGGCCTGCTGGGGCTGGTCACCGATCAACTGTTCCGCTTCCTCCGCCTGAGGGTTGCCGCATGGGCTCAGTAACTGCCGCCAATCATCGCTTTACCGAATCGCGCGCTGCGGCGCCGCAAGCCGCCCCGCGCCTGCAAGTGGACAAGGTCAGCCTGCGCTACAAAAAGCCTGATGGCGGTACGTTCACGGCGCTGGAACAGGTGTCGTTCGAGGTGCCGGATCAGCAGTTCGCGGTGCTGGTCGGGCCGTCAGGTTGCGGCAAATCGAGCCTGTTGTACCTGACCGCCGGCCTCGCCGAGCCAACCTCAGGCGAGATCTACGTCGGCGGCCAGCAAGTGCAGGGCCCCGGTGCCGATCGCGGCATGGTGTTCCAGAGCTACACACTGTTTCCGTGGCTGACGGTGCGGCAGAACGTCGAGTTCGGCCTCAAGCGGCGCGGCATGCCGGCGGCGCGGCGCAAGGAAATTGTCGATTATTACGTCAACGAAGTCGGACTTGCCGGGTTTGCTGACAATTACGCCAAGCAGCTCTCGGGCGGGATGATGCAGCGCGTGGCGATTGCCCGGGCGCTGGCCAACGACCCGCAGATCCTGCTGATGGACGAACCGTTCGGCGCCCTCGACAGCCAGACCCGTTTTGCAGATGCAGCAGTTGTTGCTGCGGGTGTGGGGCAACAGCAAGAAGACCGTGTTGTTCGTCACCCACGATATCGACGAGGCGATCCTGCTGGGCGACCGGGTCTATGTCATGGGCGCCAAACCGGGGCGAATCAAGCAGATCCTCGACGTGCCGATCGAGCGTCCGCGCTCACTGGACATGGTCATGGAGCGCTCGTTCATCGACATGAAACGGGAGATTTTCGGGTTGTTGCATGACGACCTGGAAGAAGTTCATTGATCGCATGAGTCCCCTGTAGGAGCTGCCGCAGGCTGCGATCTTTTTGATCTTATCCTTGAAAAAGTCAAAAGATCGCAGCCTTCGGCAGCTCCTGCAGCGGTAATTGGTGATCAGGGAGCAGCGGGCAGCAGAAACCGCGCAATCACCGGCAGATGATCGGAAATGCGCAAGGTATCGTCCTGGCGCACGCTCGCTTCGACCCGTTTGATTTTCGGACTGTAGAACAGGTAGTCGACGGTGCGATCCGGACCGTTGAGGCCGGGGTCGTTGGGGTAGTGGGTCAGCCAGTGGGCGCGGTCGACGCCGCTGGCCTCGTTGTTGGTCGGGATCATCGGGTACTTGTCCCATAACAGGTGCAGGGCGCTGTCGATGGAATAAGGCGTGCGCTGCTCGGCGGGCAGGCGTTGATACTGGCCCAGCGGCAACAGGTTGAAGTCACCGCCGATCAGCCACGCCAGGCCCTGGCTCTCATACTTGTCGAGCATCTTGGCCACCGCCGTCACTTGCGCCTGCAAGGTGTCGTCGGGTTGGCTGGCGCGATCCAGATGGGTGTTGAATACCGTCAGTTGCCCGCCGTCACTCAGCGGCAGCTTGGTGGCGAGCAACGCATCCTTGGGTGCGAACTGTCGAGCGATGATATTCGCCGGCGGCACCGGTAATTGCAGGCGTTCGGCGTGTTCGATGCGGTAGCGGCTGAGGGTCGCCAATTGCCGGCCAACGCTGCCGAAAATATGCGGGTCGGGAACGAAATCGGCCTTCCAGTCGAACGCGTGAGCGCTGCACGGGTAGAGGTCGGTGACCCGCTCCTGCAGCAACTTGAGCTGGTTCTGGTAATCACTGGCCTTGGCGCCGTCATCCAGTTCCTGCAGCAGCACTACGTCGGGCTGCTCGTCCCGGATCACCCGCGCCACCTCGTCGAGGCTGAAGGCCATGTCTTCCGGGGTTGGCGCTTCGTCGGTGCCTTGGGCGAGGTCGTTCCAGAACACGTAGCGCTTGCCCGCCAGGTACTGCACGTTCCAGGTCATGACTTTCAGTGCCTGCCCGGGCACCAGTGTCGGTGGGGTGCCGGTGCAGGTGACCGGCAAGGTTTCGCGCGCGCCGGGACGCCAGGTCAGGCTGTAGATCAGCCCGCCGATCAGGGCGATGGCGAGCACGATCAACAATAGGGTGTAGCGCAGCAGACGGGGCATGGCTCGGCTTTTCGCGTTACAAAAGTGCTTGCGAGCATACCCGACCGCAGACGCTTGGCCCAAGTCTCCTGAAGTCAGACTGCTCCGCTACGTTTGTCAGGCAATTCGCTGATCAGCATGAACAGGCGGAACAGCACCACGCTGGTGAACAGCTGCAGGAAGCTGTGCGCACTGTCGATCAATACCGCGATCAGCGGATTCTGCGGGTCGGGGTACGCCGCCAGGGTCGCGCCCTTGAGCAGCCACAACGGCCCCATCACACACAGAATGCACAGCAGGATCCGCCAGAAATGCCCACGGGTCAGGCGCAGGCTTTCCTTCATCGCCTGCAACGGCCCCATACCGCGCAACACCAGCAGGTACTCACCAAATGCGAGCATGACCATCAGCATCAAGCCTGGCAGGAAATACAACGACAGCCCCAGCAGAATCAGCAAGGTATTGAGCGCCGTGAGCAGGGCGAAACGCGGCCACAGGCGCGCGGACATCGCCAGCAGATCGAGATTGCGCGGAGCTTCGCCGCGGGTGCGGGCGTCGAGGAACAGGATCAGCGCGGCGGTGTACAGCGGATACACCAGCAGACCGACCACCACGCTGGCGGCGGAGAAACTGTCCGGGTCGGTGACATGGTCCACCACTTGCTGCAGCGCCGCCTCGAAGATCACCAGCGGCAGGCACAGCTGCACGATGCTGCCCAAGTGGCGTTTGAAAAAATACAGTGAGTCGCGCAGTACATCGAAGGCATTCATCAGTCGGTATCGCAGGTGGAAAACAGTGGCTCACTTTAACCGATGATGCGTGGGCCGACACAAACGTAAACATTCGGTAAAGGTCGTTGAAACATCCTGTCACTGCCTCCATTACAGAGGTGCGCCATGTCCGCAGTGGGCACGGGCAACGTTATCCCCGGCAATCTACGAGGTCGCCATGAACAGCGAAGAGCAAACCCTGATCGATGGACTGTTTTCCCGGCTGCAACAGGCCGAAACGGAGGCAGCCCCGCGCGACGCCCAGGCCGAGGCGCGGATCAAGGAACACCTGACCCGCCAGCCGGCGGCAGGTTATTTCATGACCCAGGCGATTCTGGTGCAAGAGGCGGCCATCAAGCGCCTCGACGAACAGAACAAGCAACTGACCCAACAAGTCCAGCAGTTGCAGGCTGAACTGCAAGCGGCCAAGTCCCAGAGTGTGGCCCCGGCGCCAAGCGGCGGTGGCGGTTTCCTGTCGAGCATCTTCGGCGGCAGCAGCTCGCGTCCGGCGCCGACCCAGAGCGCTCCGGCCTCCACCGGCGGCTGGCGTGAACCGGCACCGCAGCAGAACTACTCTGCGCCAGCGCCACAACAGAACTATGCCGCACCACCGCCCAATTACGCGCAGCAAGCCGCCCCGGCTGCGGGCAGCAGCTTCCTCGGCGGCGCCCTGAAAACCGCCGCTGGCGTGGCCGGTGGCGTGATGCTGGCGCAGGGCATCAGCAGCCTGTTCCATCACAACCAGCAGCCTGAAGAAATCGTTGAAGTGATCAAGGAAGAACCGGCGCAGGTGGCCGACCAGAGCGGCAACGACTGGGGCAATGACCAGCGTGTGGCCGATAACGGTTTCTCCGGCAATGACCAGGGCGGGTTTACCGACACGGACTACAGCGATGACAGCTCGTCGTTTTTCGATGACGACGATTCGTTCGTCTGAGTAATAAGCCGCCAGTATCAAACCTGTGGTGAGGGGATTTATCCCCGATGGAGTGCGCAGCAGTCCCATTTTCGGGGCCGCTGCGCTGCCCATCGGG
>NZ_JABULD010000218.1:0-8411 GCF_014060985.1 Pseudomonas sp. MD195_PC81_125 | reverse complement strand
CTCTGGAGCGGCTCAATAGCAAGTTGCGAAGGAGCGATTCCGACTACAAGTCCGAGCAGATCATGGCGCAGATACTGCGAGAGACCCTTGATCAGGAGGTCTACCGGGGCATTGCAGCCCACGGCCAGGTCGAGTTGAACCAGTTGGTCTCGATGACCAACGAGTGGCTTACCCCGAGAGAGAGGGAGTTCATGGACAACCGCGCCAGTTGTGATTTCGTTATCTATTTCAAAGTCGGCAAAAGACCACTCGGAGTAATAGAGGTCGACGGGGGGAGTCACGCGACACCGATGCAAATCGAACGGGATGCCTTGAAAGACAGCATCTTGCAAAAGGCGGGTGTTGCTCTATTGCGTCTACGCACCGTCGAGAGTCGCATCGAGGAGCGGGTAGCCGCGTTTATGGCACAGTGGGCCAATACAACCATTGGAGTAAACGCCGCCCCTGCTTGAGGCTCAAGAGCAAAGTGAGTTTCTTTTTGTCGTCAATACCGGATTCAATGCGACAACACTTCACTTAATCTTTCTCAATTGCAGGTGTATCGTATTCGCCCTTTACGGGCCTGCGGGCCCGCCGCAGATACGTGAGGTAGTTGAGTTCATGTCCTTTACCCGTCGCCAAATCCTCGGTGGCCTGGCCGGTCTTGTTGTCGTTGGTGTCGGAGCGGGAGGCGCGTCGCGTTACTGGTTGGGCAAGAGGGCCGACGCCGACGCGGGGCATGACTACGAGCTGATCGCGGCGCCGCTGGACGTTGAGCTGGTGCCGGGGCACAAGACCGAGGCGTGGGCGTTCGGCCCGTCGGCACCGGGCACCGAGTTGCGCGTGCGTCAGGGCGAGTGGCTGCGGGTACGGTTCATCAACCACCTGCCGGTGGCGACCACCATTCACTGGCACGGCATCCGCCTGCCGCTGGAGATGGACGGTGTGCCGTACGTCTCGCAATTGCCGGTGCTGCCCGGTGAATACTTCGATTACAAATTCCGCGTGCCGGATGCCGGCAGCTACTGGTATCACCCGCATGTCAGCAGCAGCGAAGAGCTGGGGCGCGGGCTGGTCGGGCCGTTGATCGTCGAAGAGCGCGAGCCGACCGGTTTCAAGTACGAAAAGACCCTGAGCCTGAAGAACTGGCACATCGACGAGCAAGGCAATTTCGTCGAATTCAGCATCCCCCGGGAAGCGGCGCGTGGCGGTACGGCGGGACGCTTGTCGACCATCAACGGCGTGCCAACGCCGGTGATCGAGTTGCCGGCCGGGCAGATCACCCGGGTGCGTTTGCTCAACCTCGACAACACCCTGACGTATCGCATCAACATTCCCGGCGTCGAAGCGCAGATCTATGCGCTGGATGGCAACCCGATCGAGCCGCGGCCGCTGGGCAAGGAATACTGGCTGGGGCCGGGCATGCGTATCTGCCTGGCGATCAAGGCGCCGCCGGCCGGTGAAGAATTGTCGCTGCGCAACGGCCCGGTGCGTCTGGGAACCTTGCGCTCGGTGGCCAATAACGATGCGCCGACCGCGTGGCCGAAAGCCTTGCCCGCCAACCCGGTGGCCGAGCCGGATCTGGCGAATGCCGAGAAACTCAACTTCAATTTCGAATGGGTCGGTTCGGTGTCGGTGAATGTCGACAACGGCAAGCCGCCGAGCCTGTGGCAGATCAACGGCAAGGCCTGGGACATCACGGACAAGACCTGCGCCGATCGGCCGATTGCCAGCCTGAAGCTGGGCCAGAGTTACATCTTCGAATTGAAGAACATGACCCAGTATCAGCACCCGATTCACCTGCACGGCATGAGCTTCAAGGTGATTGCGTCGAACCGGCACAAGATCACTCCGTACTTCACCGACACCTACCTGCTGGGCAAGAACGAGCGTGCGCAAGTGGCGCTGGTGGCGGATAACCCGGGGGTGTGGATGTTCCATTGCCACGTGATCGACCACATGGAAACCGGCCTGATGGCCGCCATCGAGGTGAAGTGATGCGCCAGATTCGCCCCGCCGCGATCATCGACCGCAGCCGTGACCGCGATTTCATGCGCGAAGCCTTGGATCTCGCCGCCCAAGGCGCCGCCCTCGGCGAAGTACCGGTGGGTGCGGTGCTGGTGCAGGACGGTGAAATCATCGGTCGTGGCTACAACTGCCCGATCACCACCAGCGACCCGAGTGCCCACGCGGAAATGGTCGCGATCCGTGCCGCCGCGCAAGCAGTGGATAACTATCGTCTGCCGGGCAGCACGCTGTACGTGACGCTGGAACCGTGCAGCATGTGCGCCGGGTTGATCGTGCATTCGCGGGTTGCTCGTGTGGTGTATGGCGCACTGGAGCCCAAGGCCGGGATTGTGCAGAGTCAGGGGCAGTTCTTCACCCAGGGCTTTTTGAATCACCGGGTGCTGTATGAAGGCGGGGTGCTGGCGGAGGAGTGTGGGGCGGTGTTGACCGAATTCTTCAGGGCGCGGCGGGCAAACCGGGATTAAGAATCAAAAGAATCGCAGCCTTCGGCAGCTCCTACAGGGATTGATGTAGGAGCTGCCGAAGGCTGCGATCTTTAGATTCTGCTTTATTTGCGAGCGACAATCACCGCCCGCATCGGTGCCGGCAAGCCTTCGATGGTCTTGCTGTGATCCTCGGGATCGAGGAAGTCGCTCAGCGACTGGTACTTCATCCACTCTGTGCCGCGCTGTTCCTCAACCGTCGTGGTGCTGACGTCCACGCAGCGAATGTCGGTGAAGCCTGCCCGGCGCAGCCACAACTCCAGCGCCGGCACCGACGGCAGGAACCACACGTTGCGCATCTGTGCGTAGCGATCTTCCGGCACCAGCACCTGATGCTTGTCGCCTTCAACCACCAGCGTTTCCAGCACCAGTTCACCGCCCTTGACCAGGCAATCCTTCAGCGCCAGCAAATGCTCGATCGGCGAACGACGGTGGTAGAACACGCCCATGGAAAACACCGTGTCGAAGCCTTCCAGGTTCGGCGGCAGGTCTTCGAACGGAAACGGCAGGTGCCAGGCATTCGGTTCCGACAAGTAGCGTTGCACGGCCTGGAACTGGCAGAAGAACAACCAGTTCGGGTCGACGCCGATCACGCTGTCGGCGCCGGCGCCAAGCATGCGCCACATGTAGTAGCCGTTGCCGCAACCAACGTCGAGGATGCGTTTGCCTTTCAGGTCCAGATGCGGGGCGACCCGCGACCACTTCCAGTCCGAGCGCCATTCGGTGTCGACGTGCACGCCGAACAGATCGAACGGCCCCTTGCGCCACGGCGACAGGCCCATCAGCGCGGTGCGCATCTGCGCGCGGGTTTCGGCGTCGCAGTCAGTGTCGAGTTTCAGGCCGTTGAGCAGATCGACTTCAGTCGGCTCCAGTTTCGGCAACGCGTCCAGCGCACTCTGCCAGCGCTCCAGATCGCCGTGACCTTTCTCCATTTTTCTTGTCGAGTTGCACTTGCAGGGTGTTGGCCCAGTCGGCCAGCGGTGTGCCGGCCAAACGGCGGGCGAGGGGGGACAGATCAATCATGGCAAGGCAATCAACGAGGCAAAGTTAAGACACTGGAACCACGGCACGACTTTCGAGAATCCGGCGGCCAGCAGGCGTTCGCGGTGTTCTTCGAGGCTGTCGGGCTTCATGACGTTTTCGATGGCGCTGCGCTTCTGGGCAATTTCCAGTTCGCTGTAGCCGTTGGCACGTTTGAACGCGACATGCAGGTCGGTCAGCAGCGCGTGTTCTTCGGCATCGTTAAAACGCAGTTTTTCCGACAGAATCAACGCGCCGCCGGGCAGCAGCGATTGACGGATGCGCGACAGCAACGCGGTACGCTGCTCGGGCGCAATGAATTGAAGGGTGAAGTTCAGCGCCACCACCGAAGCCGGTTTGAATTCGAGGGCGAGAATGTCGCCTTCGATCACCTCGACCGGGAGCAGCTCCTGGAACATCGAATCCTGGCCATTGAGGTATTCGCGGCAACGCTCGACCATCGCCGCCGAGTTATCCACCGCGATCACCCGGCAACCGTCGGTGCGCACGTGACGGCGCAGCGCTTGAGTGACGGCGCCGAGCGAGGCTCCCAAGTCATACAGCACGCTGTTTGGTTGGGCGAATTGCGCCGCGAGCACGCCGAGGTTTTCGACGATGGTCGGGTAACCTGGTACCGAGCGCTTGATCATGTCCGGGAACACCCGCACCACGTCCTCGTTGAAGGCGAAGTCAGGCACCTGGGCCATCGGCTGGGCGAAAATGCGATCGGGTTCTTTGCTCACGGCGGTTCCGGCGGTGTCGATGAAAAGGCCGGCATTTTAGCCAAAGTGGCGCTGGGATGCTTGGGTTGTCCGACGTGGCGAGGGGATTTATCCCCGATGGGCTGCGAAGCAGCCCCAAAACCTGTGGCTGCGGTCTGTCTGACATAACTCAATGACACTTTCGGGGCCGCTGCGCAGCCCATCGGGGATAAATCCCCTCACTACAAAATTAGCGGTGTTTCACGGAAAACGCCGAAGCGGCGATCCCCCACTGCCCCAGCCAGTAACTGAGGATGATCACGTACGGCGCCGCGTGGAATGGCGATACGAAACGATCAATACCAATCACACTGTCCGAAAACACGAACGCCAGCGCACCCGCCGCCGCCAGCAGTGCCGAGCGCTTGGGCACGTCGGTGCCGAGGCGGGCGAGGGCGCGCCAGAGCATGGCGCTGATCGCGGTACCATAGACGACCACCGGCACCAGCAATGGCCCAAGACCGCTGGAAATCAGCATCCCCAGCAGCACTGCGCCCACGCCGAGCGCCAGCACCAGTGGCAGCAGCGCCAGCCGTTTGCAATCGCTGAGGTATGCCTTGAGATACGCCAGATGCGCCACCAGAAACGCACCCAGGCCAAACACAAACAGATCCCCCGGCCACGCCAGCAACACGTCACCGAGCACAGAAAAAATCAGCCCGAGGCTGATCCAGCGCCGATAGTCGCTGGGTGGTGCATCGTGCAGCCAGCCGAGCAGCGCCAGCACCGGCAACGGTTTGACCAACAGGCACAGCAGCGCCGCATGGGTGCTGACGCCGTAGAGAAATGTCGCCGCGCCCATCAGCGCCAGAATCAGCCAGCCCACGATCAGTTCACCGAAATCGCGCAGTCGAAGGTTTCTGCCGGTTCAACTTCCGGTTCCCAAGGTTGCTGCGAGGTCAGGCGCAGGCGTCCGGTGCCGGTGGCGAAGGCCTGAAAGCGCCAGGTGGAGAATCCGCCCGCGCCGACCATCCCCGAGTCTTTCGGACTGCTGTAGACCTCGGGGCTGAGCGCGCGCAGCACACCACCGGCCGAGTCCTGAATCGCCCAGCGGTAACCGGTGGTGGGATTGCTCGGCAGCATCACAATCAGGTGTTGTCCGTTGGTGAGGCGCACGGGGCATTCGCTCTGTTTTTCCACGGTCACGTTCTGTTTTGGCTGCGTGGCGCAGGCGGCCAGTAAAGAGAGGGCGAGGGGGACAAACAGGCGAGTGGGGGACATAGGCTCAGTGGCTCCGGCGTTGACGACGAACGGCGAGCATAACTGAAGATGAGACAAAGTGTGACAGTCAGGAGTGGAGTGTCTGGACGGATGCCTTCGCGAGCAAGCTCGCTCCCACAGTGGCCGGGGAGTGTCCACAAATCCTGTGTCCACCCTAAACCCTGTGGGAGCGAGCTTGCTCGCGAAAGCGGTATATCAGGGCACTACATGATGATCAGAACAGCACTTTCGCCACATCTGCAAAGCGCTTGGCGAAGTGCACGGTAAGCCCTTCCTTCAGGTAATCCGGCAATTCCTCGAAGTTGCCCCGGTTCGGCTCCGGCAGGATCAGTTCGAAGATCTTCTGCCGCCGCGCCGCGATCACCTTTTCACGCACCCCGCCAATCGGCAGCACGTGCCCGGTGAGCGTCAGTTCACCGGTCATCGCCACGCCTTTTTTCGGCGGCTGATTGCGGGCGAGCGAGAGCAGGGCGCTGGCCATGGTCACGCCGGCGCTCGGGCCGTCCTTGGGTGTGGCGCCTTCCGGCACATGCAGGTGGACGAAGGCTTCGTCGAAGAATTTCGGATCGCCGCCGAACGACTTCAGGTGCGAGCTGACGTAGCTGTAGGCGATCTCCGCCGACTCTTTCATTACATCGCCCAATTGCCCGGTGAGTTTGAAACCGCGATTGAGCGTGTGAATGCGTGTGGCTTCGATCGGCAGGGTGGCGCCGCCCATGCTGGTCCAGGCCAGACCGGTGATCACACCGGTGCCGGACAGCACTTGTTCGTTGCGGAACACGGGATGACCCAGCGAGGCTTCGAGGTCTTTCGGCCCGAGCTTGATCACCGCTTTCGGGTCCTCAATCAGCTTCATCACCGCTTTGCGTACCAGTTTGCCCATCTGTTTTTCCAGTTGGCGCACCCCGGCCTCCCGGGCGTAACCGTCGATCAAGGCTTTGAGCGCGCTGTCGCTGATGCTCAGGCTGCCTTTGGACACGCCGGCCTTTTCCAGCAGCTTCGGCCACAGGTGGCGCTTGGCGATGGCGACTTTTTCTTCGGTGATGTAGCCCGACAGGCGAATCACTTCCATGCGGTCCAGCAACGGGCCGGGGATCGAATCCAGGGTGTTGGCGGTGCACACGAACAGGACTTTCGACAGATCCATGCGCAGGTCAAGGTAGTGGTCGAGGAATTCGACGTTCTGTTCCGGGTCGAGGGTTTCCAGCAGCGCCGAGGCCGGGTCGCCCTGGTAGCTCTGGCCCATCTTGTCGATCTCGTCGAGCATGATCACCGGGTTCATCACTTCGACGTCTTTCAGCGCCTGCACCAGTTTGCCCGGCTGCGCGCCGATGTAGGTGCGGCGGTGGCCCTTGATCTCGGCTTCGTCACGCATGCCGCCGAGGCTGAAGCGGTAGAACGGTCGGCCGAGGGATTCGGCGATGGATTTGCCGACGCTGGTTTTACCCACGCCCGGCGGGCCGACCAGCAGCACGATCGAGCCACTGATTTCGCCTTTGTAGGCACCGACGGCGAGGAATTCGAGGATGCGGTCCTTGATGTCGTCTAGGCCGGCGTGGTGTTTGTCGAGCACCTTGCGCGCGTGTTTGAGGTCGAGTTTGTCCTCGCCGTACACGCCCCACGGCACCGACGTCGCCCAGTCGAGGTAGTTGCGGGTGACCGCGTATTCCGGCGATCCGGTTTCGAGGATCGACAGTTTGTTCATTTCTTCTTCAAGGCGCTTTTGCACCTGCGCCGGCAGGACTTTGCCTTCCAGGCGTTGTTCGAACTGTTCAAGGTCGGCGCTGCGGTCGTCCTTGGTCAGGCCGAGTTCCTGCTGGATCACCTTGAGTTGTTCTTTGAGGAAAAACTCGCGCTGGTGCTCGCCGATCTTGCGGTTAACTTCCGCCGAGATCTCTTTCTGCAGGCGCGCGACTTCGACTTCCTTGCGCAGCATCGGCAGGACTTTTTCCATGCGCTTGAGCATCGGCACGCAGTCGAGCACTTCCTGCAGCTCATTGCCTGTCGCCGACGTGAGGGCGGCGGCGAAGTCGGTCAGCGGCGACGGATCGTTGGGGCTGAAGCGATTGAGGTAGTTCTTCAGCTCTTCGCTGTACAGCGGGTTGAGCGGCAGCAGCTCCTTGATCGCGTTGATCAGCGCCATGCCGTAGGCCTTGACCTCGTCGGTCGGCTCGGTGGGCTGGTGCGGGTATTCAACTTCAACGAGATACGGAGGGCGGTGGTGCTTGAGCCAGGTCTTGATACGCACGCGGCTCAGGCCCTGGGCGACGAATTGCAGCTTGCCGTTTTCACGGCTGGCGTGATGGACCTTGACCAGCGTGCCGTATTCGGGGAGTGCGCCGGTGTTGAAGTGGCGCGGGTCTTCCTGGGGCGTGTCCATGAAGAACAGGGCCAGGGAATGGTGTTCGGATTTGCTGACCAGATCGAGGGTTTCGGCCCAGGGTTCTTCGTTGACGATGACCGGCAGCACTTGGGCCGGGAAGAACGGGCGATTGTGGATCGGGATGACGTAGACCTTGTCCGGCAGGTTCTGGCCGGGCAGGGCCAGGCCTTTGCCGGAGGAGGTGTGTTCGATGTGTTCGGCTTCGGTGTAGTCGTCGGGGTTGTCCGGGAATTCTTGCTGGTCGCTCATGGGGCACCTGCGCAATGGGGTATGGGTCTTAGATGGGGCAGGCTTGGGGGTGGTTTCAATGGGGGGCGGTGTTTCTGCTTGTGTGTTCAGGGTTTTGACAGGCGTCACGCTTTGGGCTTGGCGGCCTTTGGGCCGACCAGGTTCTTGGGGTTTTGGGGGTATATCCGTTTTTGGGGTGTGGCGGCTGGCGGTTTCGCCCTTACGGCGATCACTTTCCAACGCAAAAGGTAACCGAAAAGGCTTGCTCCTGCGTTCGGCCCGCTCGCTGGGGCTCGGGGTCCCTTCGCT
>NZ_JABULD010000525.1:0-11954 GCF_014060985.1 Pseudomonas sp. MD195_PC81_125 | reverse complement strand
CGAAAGGCTGCGATCTTTTGATTCTGTCCCTTTGACCTTGTAAAAAATAACCMAAAAGTCAAAAAGATCGCACCTTCGGCAGCTCCTACAGGTGAGTACTGCACCCGATAGAAATTGGTCGTTTTTCAGGCCGCCATCGCTGGCAAGCCAGCTCCCACAGTTTTGATTTGTGTATACCCTATGCGGCGCAGCCGCCCACTCATCACGATGAGCGTTAGCTCGAGTACCGCTTTTGATCTTGATCCACGGGCGACATCGGAAGGCTGAGCGGAGGGATTGATCCGGGGGTGGGAGCGCAGCGACCGTTTGGCGCAGCAAAACACAGCGAGAGGAGGTGCAGCGAAGCAAACCGTAGGCGCTGCCCCCCGGATCGATCCCGCAGCGAAGGGACCCCGAGCCCCAGCGAGCGGGCCGAACGCAGGAGCAAGCGTTTTTTTTTGCTTACTTTTTTTTAGGCGTTTTGTAAAAAAAAGTGAGTCGCCGTAAGGGCGAAACCGCCAGCCGCCGCACCCGAAGCAACGGATACTCACTCAATCAGACAGAGCATGGTCGCCTATAAGGCCGCCATCGCTGGCAAGCCAGCTCCCACAATGAAACGCAGTCACCCCTCAAATCGCAGGCAACAAAAAACCCGCAGACAATCACTCATCTGCGGGTTTCCCGTTCCAGCGGCAGAAAGATCAGAAATCCTCCAGCCGCCACACTTCATAAGCCGGCGTCTCGTAAGGGTGACTCAACTTCAAAGCCGCCACCACCTCACGAATCAACGCATCACCAACCACAAGCTCAACCTTCCATTCCTCGACCCGCTCAACCCGCCCCGCCTCACCAATGAACGGCTGACTGCCGTCCAAAGGCCGAAACTGACCAGACCCAGGCACCTGCCACGCACAGTGGTCATAGTCCCCGATCCGCCCACCACCGGCAGCGAATACAGCGTGCTTGACCACCTCGACATGACTGTCGGGAACAAAAAACGCGAGCTTGTACACAGGCCTCAGTTCACCCAGACGCGCGCGTTACGGAACATGCGCATCCAGGGAGCATCTTCGGTCCAGTCCTCCGAACGCCACGAGTTCTGCACCGCGCGGAACACACGCTCCGGGTGCGGCATCATGATCGTCACACGACCGTCGCGGCTGGTAAGGCCGGTGATCCCGCGCGGCGAACCGTTCGGGTTGGCCGGGTAGGCTTCGGTGACCTTGCCGTGGTTGTCGACGAAACGCATCGCCACGCAACCGGACAGATCGGCTTCCAGCAAGGCTTCTTCGCTGGAGAACTCGGCATGGCCTTCACCGTGCGCGATGGCGATCGGCATGCGCGAACCGGCCATGCCCTGCAGGAAGATCGAGTTCGATTCCTGGATCTGCACCATCGCCACGCGCGCTTCGAACTGCTCGGAGCGGTTGCGCACGAAGTGCGGCCAGAACTCGCTGCCCGGGATCAGCTCGTGCAGGTTGGACATCATCTGGCAGCCGTTGCACACGCCGAGGGTGAAGCTGTCGTTACGCTCGAAGAAGCCCTGGAATGCATCACGGGCACGGCTGTTGAACAGTGCCGACTTGGCCCAGCCTTCACCGGCGCCGAGGACGTCGCCGTAGGAGAAACCACCGCAGGCCACCAGGCCTTTGAACTCGTTCAGGTCAACACGGCCGGCGAGAATATCGCTCATGTGCACGTCGATCGCGTTGAAACCGGCGCGGTCGAATGCGGCGGCCATTTCCACCTGACCGTTGACGCCCTGCTCACGCAGCACGGCAACCTGTGGGCGGATGCCTTTCTTGATGTAAGGCGCGGCGATGTCCTGGTTGACGTCGTAGCTCAGCTTGACGCTCAGGCCCGGGTTGTCCTCTTCCAGCAGCGCATCGAACTCTTGCTCGGCGCAGTCGGCGTTGTCGCGCAGGCGCTGGATCTGGTAGCTGGTTTCAGCCCAGGTACGTTGCAGCAGACGACGCTGGCCTTCGAACACGGTGTCACCGTTGAAAGTGATGTTGATCTGGCCATTGTTGATCGGCTGACCGATCACGGAAACGCAGTCACCCAGACCGGCAGCGCTGAATTGGGCGAGGATGTCCGGGGTCGCGTCCTGGCGAACCTGGATCACGGCACCCAGTTCTTCGTTGAACAGGATGGCGGCGATTTCTGCCGAGGATTCAGCAACGCTGTCGAGGTTCAGGCTCAGACCGCAGTGGCCGGCGAACGCCATTTCCACCACGGAGGTCAGCAGACCACCGTCGGAACGGTCGTGGTACGCCAGCAGGTGACCGTCGGCGTTGAGGCCCTGGATCACCGCGAAGAAGGCTTTCAGGTCTTCGGCGTCATCGACGTCCGGCGCCTGCTTGCCGAGCTTGCCGTGAACCTGAGCGAGGATCGAGGCGCCCATGCGGTTCTGGCCGCGACCGAGGTCGATCAGGATCAGGTCGGTGGTGCCCTTGTCCATGCGCAGTTCCGGAGTCAGGGTCTGACGGATGTCAGCCACTGGGGCGAAACCGGTCACGATCAGCGACATCGGCGAGGTCACGGTTTTTTCTTCACCGTTGTCGTTCCAGCGGGTGGCCATGGACATCGAGTCCTTGCCGACCGGGATGGTGATGCCCAGCTCTGGGCACAGTTCCATGCCGACCGCTTTGACGGTGTCGTACAAACGCGCGTCTTCGCCCGGGTGGCCGGCAGCGGACATCCAGTTCGCCGACAGTTTGATGTCGGAGAGCTTGTTGATGCGCGAGGCGGCAATGTTGGTCAGGGTTTCGCCGATGGCCATGCGGCCCGACGCCGGAGCGTCCAGCAGTGCCAGCGGAGTACGCTCGCCCATGGCCATCGCTTCACCGGTATAGACGTCGAAACTGGTGGCGGTGACGGCGACGTCGGCCACCGGAACCTGCCATGGGCCGACCATCTGGTCACGGGCCACGAGGCCGGTGATGGTGCGGTCGCCGATGGTGATCAGGAAGCTTTTGCTCGCCACGGCCGGATGGTGCAGGACGCGCTCGATGGAATCGGCGATGTCGAGGTTCGACGGATCGAAGTCATCGCCCAGCTCGGCTTCGCGCACCACCGAACGGTGCATGCGCGGCGCCTTGCCCAGCAACACTTCCAGCGGCATGTCCACCGGGTTGTTGCCGAAGTGGCTGTCGGTGACGGTCAGTTGCGGCTCGGCAGTGGCTTCACCGACCACGGCAAACGGGCAACGCTCGCGTTCGCAGATCGCCTTGAAGCGCTCGAAGTCAGCCGGGCCGACCGCCAGAACGTAACGTTCCTGGGATTCGTTGGACCAGATTTCGTGCGGGGCCATGCCCGGCTCGTCGTTTGGAATGTTGCGCAGTTCGAAACGGCCACCGCGGTCGCCGTCGTTGACCAGTTCCGGGAAGGCGTTGGACAGACCGCCCGCGCCCACGTCGTGGATGAAGCTGATCGGGTTCTTGTCGCCCAGCTGCCAGCAACGGTCGATGACTTCCTGGCAGCGACGCTCCATCTCAGGGTTTTCACGCTGTACGGAAGCGAAGTCGAGATCCGCCGAGCTGGTGCCGGTGGCCATCGAGGACGCGGCGCCGCCGCCCAGACCGATCAGCATCGCCGGGCCGCCGAGCACGATCAGCTTGGAGCCGACGACGATCTCGCCTTTCTTGACGTGCTCTTCACGGATGTTGCCCATGCCGCCAGCCAACATGATCGGCTTGTGGTAACCGCGAACTTCGTCACCGTGCGGAGTAGTGATCGACTGTTCGAAGGTACGGAAGTAGCCGGTCAGGGCCGGACGGCCGAATTCGTTGTTGAACGCGGCGCCGCCGAGCGGGCCTTCGATCATGATGTCCAGCGCATTGACGATGCGCTCAGGCTTGCCGTACGGCACTTCCCATGGCTGTTCGAAGCCCGGGATCTGCAGGTTGGACACGGTGAAACCGGTCAGGCCGGCCTTTGGCTTGGCGCCACGACCGGTGGCACCTTCGTCGCGGATCTCGCCACCGGAACCGGTGGAGGCGCCCGGGAACGGGGCGATCGCGGTCGGGTGGTTGTGGGTCTCGACCTTCATCAGGATGTGCACCGGCTCCTGCACCGCGCCGTACTGGCGGGTTTCCGGATCCGGGAAGAAGCGGCCGGCGACGTTGCCGACGATCACCGAAGCGTTGTCCTTATAAGCGGACAGCACGCCTTCGTTGTGCATCTGGTAGGTGTTCTTGATCATGCCGAACAGGCTTTTTTCCTGGCTCTCGCCGTCAATATCCCAACTGGCGTTGAAGATCTTGTGGCGGCAGTGCTCGGAGTTGGCCTGGGCGAACATCATCAGTTCGATGTCGTGCGGGTTGCGCTTGAGACCGTTGAAGGCGTTGACCAGATAGTCGATTTCGTCTTCGGCCAAGGCCAGGCCCAGTTCAGTGTTGGCTTTTTCCAGCGCGGCGCGGCCGCCACCAAGAATGTCGATGGCGGTCAGCGGCTTCGGCTCGGCGTGGCTGAACAGACCGGCGGCCTGTTCCAGATTGCCCAGGACGATCTGGGTCATGCGGTCATGCAGCACGTCGGCAATCTGCTGGGCTTCGGTGTCGCTGAACTGGCCGGCCACGTAGAACGCGATGCCGCGCTCCAGACGCTGAATCTTGCTCAGGCCGCAGTTGCGGGCGATGTCGCTGGCCTTGCTCGACCATGGCGAGATGGTGCCGAAACGCGGCAACACCAGGAACAGACGGCCGGTCGGCTCTTGTACCGGAACGCTTGGGCCGTACTTCAGAAGGCGCGCAAGCACCTGCTGTTCGTCGCCGGTCAGGACGCCGGTGACTTCGGCGAAGTGAGCGAATTCAGCATACAGGCCATTGACAGCTGGAACCTTCTGGCTCAGTTGCTCAAGGAGTTTGCTGTGGCGAAAGGCAGAAAGGGCAGGAGCGCCGCGCAGGATCAACATCTTCGGGACAGCCTCGGGAAGGGGTGTGCTTTGAGGCCGTGCATTCTAGCCTAAACCGCCCTCAACATCACCCGAAACGCTACGCACGGTTGCACTCGGATATCAATCTGTGTTTCTGCCTTTGAAGTCAAATTTCGAGCGTGTGCGGGCCACGCTTATTTTTTCTGTCACAAAATGCCGTTCAGCCCCATTCCTGCGGGGTTTCGTGCGGTTTTGTGATCTCTAGCAGACAAGCCCTTCACTGTCGAGATATGGCGCCCGCAGCCGTTTGCGTATACTGCGCACATGTTTTTCCCAACGGCTTTGCGTCCGCGGTACGCCAAATGGCTGATCGCAACCGGACTCTTCCTGATGCTCGGCGGCTGTGTTGATAAACCCAACACACTCGAGCGCGTAAAGGAGGATGGTGTGCTGCGGGTGATTACCCGTAACAGCCCCGCCACCTACTTTCAGGATCGCAGCGGTGAAACCGGCTTCGAATACGAGCTGGTGAAGCGCTTCGCCGACGATTTGGGGGTCGAACTGAAGATCGAGACCGCCGACAACCTCGATGACCTGTTCAACCAGATCGGCAAGCCGAACGGCCCGGTACTGGCGGCGGCGGGCCTGGTCAGCAGCGAGGAGCGCAAGAAGCAGGTGCGGTTCTCCCACTCCTACCTCGAAGTCACCCCGCAGATCATCTATCGCAACGGCCAGTCGCGGCCGACGGATCCCGGCGATCTGGTCGGCAAAAAGATCATGGTGCTCAAGGGCAGCACCCACGCCGAACAGCTGGCCGAGCTGAAAAAGAAATTTCCGGGCATCGAATACGAAGAATCCGACGCCGTGGAAGTGGTCGACCTGTTGCGCATGGTCGATGAAGGCCAGATCGACCTGACGCTGGTCGATTCCAACGAAGTGGCAATGAACCAGGTGTACTTCACCAACATCCGTGTGGCCTTCGACCTCGGGGATGCGCGCAGCCAGAGCTGGGCGGTGGCCGCCGGCGAAGACAACAGCCTGCTCAACGAGATCAACGCCTACCTCGACAAGGTGCAGAAGAACGGCACCCTGCAGCGCCTGAAAGACCGTTACTACGGCCACGTCGATGTCCTCGGCTACATGGGCGCCACCACCTTCGCCCAGCACCTGCAGCAGCGCCTGCCCAAATACGAACAGCACTTCAAGGCCTACGCCAAGAAAGAGAAAATCGACTGGCGCCTGCTCGCGGCCATCGGTTATCAGGAATCGCTGTGGCAACCGGCGGTCACTTCGAAAACCGGCGTGCGCGGTTTGATGATGTTGACCCAGAACACCGCTCAGGCGATGGGCGTGTCGAACCGGCTCGATCCCAAGCAAAGCATCATGGGCGGCGCCAAGTACCTGGCCTACATGAAGGATCAGCTCGACGAGTCGATTCAGGAACCGGACCGTACCTGGTTCGCCCTGGCGGCGTACAACGTCGGCAGCGGCCACCTCGATGATGCGCGCAAACTGGCATCCCGCGAAGGCCTGAACCCGGACAAGTGGCTGGACGTGAAGAAGATGCTGCCGCGCCTGTCGCAGAAGCAGTGGTACAGCAAGACCCGCTACGGCTATGCCCGGGGCGGCGAGCCGGTGCATTTCGTGGCGAACATCCGTCGCTACTACGACATTCTGACCTGGGTGACCCAGCCGCAGCTCGAGGGCGATCAGGTGGCCGAGGGCAATCTGCATGTGCCGGGGATCGACAAGTCAAAACCGGCTCAAGAGCCTGCCCCCGCTCTAAAAAGCAAAAAGATCGCAGCCTTCGGCAGCTCCTACAGGGCGGCAGCGAGATTTGAGTTAGCCCTCCGGTTTTACGTGGGGGGTTTGGGGGGGCTTTGGCCCTTGACTGTTGGTTCAAACATGGAGAGATCGGGATGGTATTTTCATCCAACGTGTTCCTGTTTCTGTTCTTGCCGATCTTTCTCGGCTTGTACTACTTGAGCGGGCAACGCTATCGCAACCTGTTGCTGCTGATCGCCAGCTACGTGTTCTACGCGTGGTGGCGGGTGGACTTCCTGGCGCTGTTCGCCGGCGTCACCCTGTGGAACTACTGGATCGGCCTGAAAGTCGGTGCCGCCGGCGTGCGTACCAAACCGGCGCAGCGCTGGCTGCTGCTCGGCGTCGCGGTCGACCTGTGCATCCTCGGCTACTTCAAATACGCCAATTTCGGCGTGGACAGCATCAACGCGATCATGACCTCGTTCGGTCTGGAACCGTTCATCCTGACCCACGTGCTGCTGCCGATCGGTATCTCGTTCTACATCTTCGAATCGATCAGCTACATCATCGATGTGTACCGCGGCGACACCCCGGCCACGCGCAACCTGATCGACTTCGCGGCGTTCGTGGCGATCTTCCCGCACCTGATTGCCGGCCCGGTTCTGCGCTTCCGCGACCTCGCCGATCAATTCAACAACCGCACCCACACCCTCGACAAGTTCTCCGAGGGCTGCACGCGGTTCATGCAGGGTTTCATCAAGAAGGTGTTCATCGCCGACACCCTCGCGGTAGTGGCCGACCACTGCTTCGCCCTGCAAAACCCGACTACGGGTGATGCCTGGCTGGGCGCGCTGGCGTACACCGCGCAGTTGTATTTCGACTTCTCCGGTTACAGCGACATGGCCATCGGTCTGGGCCTGATGATGGGTTTCCGCTTCATGGAAAACTTCAAGCAGCCGTACATCAGCCAGTCGATCACCGAGTTCTGGCGTCGCTGGCACATCAGCCTGTCGACCTGGCTGCGTGACTACCTGTACATCACCCTCGGCGGTAACCGCAAAGGCACGCTGATGACCTATCGCAACCTGTTCCTGACCATGCTGTTGGGTGGTCTGTGGCACGGCGCGAACATCACTTACATCGTCTGGGGCGCCTGGCACGGCATGTGGCTGGCGATCGAAAAAAATGCTCGGCATCAACACCTCGCCGCGCAGCCTCAACCCGATCCGCTGGGCGCTGACCTTCCTGCTGGTGGTGATGGGCTGGGTGATCTTCCGTGCCGAAAACCTGCACGTCGCCGGGCGCATGTACGGCGCGATGTTCAGCTTCAGCGACTGGTCGCTGTCGGAACTCAACCGCGCCAGCCTCACCGGTCTGCAAGTGGCAACCCTGGTGGTGGCGTACGCAACGTTGGCGTTCTTTGGCTTGCGTGATCTGTACACCAATCAGCCTCCGGTCAAAACCAAGCCAGTGGTCAACGTCGAAACCGACGGCCCTGCCGCTGCGACTCCGGGAACGATCAAAGCCGCACCCGGCGAAAACCCGGCGAGCATCCACGAGCCTGGCTACACCGTCGGCGTCGAAGCCCAGGTGCAACCGGCGTACTGGACGGCGGACTGGTCGCGCTACGTGATGCGCGGGCTGATCCTGCTGCTGTTCATCGCCTCGATTCTCAAACTCTCGGCGCAAAGCTTCTCGCCGTTCCTTTACTTCCAGTTCTGAGGGATCTGACATGACCCGCTCATTACGCATCTTCTACATCGCGCTGTTTCTGCTGACCCTGCTGGTGCTCGGTCTGTGGTCGGTGCGCAGCTTCTTCGGCTTCAACACCAATGCCGACGCGACGGTGCTCAACGGCCGCTGGACCAAAGCCGTGGAAACCCACTACGACGATCAGTTTCCGATCAAGCGACTGGGCACCAACCTCTGGGCGGCGCTGGATTTCAAACTGTTCAACGAAGGGCGTCCGGGCGTGGTGCTCGGTCGCGATCAGTGGCTGTACAGCGACGAAGAATTCAACCCGATCGTCAACGAAGAGCTGAACCTGCAAGGCAACTACGCGCTGGTCGAAGGCGTGCGGCAGACCCTGAAAGAGAAAGGCGTGAAACTGGTGATGGCGATCGTGCCGGCCAAGGTGCGCCTGTACCCGGAACACCTGGGTGAAGTGAAACCGGCAAGCATTCACGCCAACCTTTATCAGGACTTCCACGCCCGTGTCGCGGCAGACAAGATTCTCGCCCCGGACCTGCTCGGCCCGCTGCAACAAGCCAAGCAAAACGGTCAGCAAGTGTTCCTGCGCACCGACACCCACTGGACCCCGGAAGGCGCCGAAATCGCCGCCAACACCCTGGCCAAGACCATCGCCGACAAGTTCCCGCTCAGCGGCGAGCCGCAGCGCTTCGTCACCACGCCAGCGGAGAAGGTCACGCACAAGGGCGACCTGCGTCTGTTCCTGCCGCTGGATCCGCTGTTCGAAAACCTGATGCCGGCGCAAGAACCGCTGCAAAAGCGCAACACCGTGGCCGCCGAGCAACCGGCTGGTGACGACGCGCTGTTCGCCAGCAGCGAAGTACCGGTCGCACTGATCGGCACCAGCTACAGCGCCAACCCCAACTGGAACTTCATCGGTGCGCTGAAACAAGCGCTGCACAGCGACGTGGTCAATTACGCCGAGGACGGCCACGGCCCGATCCTGCCGATGCTCAGCTACCTGAAAAGCGATGACTTCAAGAACAGCCCGCCACAGGTGCTGATCTGGGAGTTTCCTGAACGATATCTGCCTGTGAACAACGAAATCGGCGACGCCGACCCGCAGTGGGTCGCAGAGCTCAAACAAGCCGGTGCTCGCCAACAAAACGTAGCCATCAACACTAAATCCGAGACGCCCGATCGGGCGCAAAACTGAAAGAGAGGTAACACCATGACTTTCACTACTACTCCTCGTCGTCTCGCCAAACGCTTCGCACTGGTTGCGGGTCTGAGCGTGCTGTCGGTCCAGGCCTTTGCCGGTGGCGACGCCGCGCTGTACGGCCCGACCGCGCCGAAAGGCTCGACCTTCGTGCGGGTCTACAACGCCAGCAACGCCGAAGTCAGCGCCACCGTCGGCAGCACCAATCTGAGTGACGTAGCGCCACTGGCCAGCAGCGACTTCAGCTTCATGCCGGGCGGTGACTACAGCGCCAAAGTCGGCAGCCAGACCCTGCCGGTCAAACTGGCCGGTGACCACTACTACACCCTGGTCAACAACGCTTCCGGCGCGCCGCAACTGATCGAAGAGCCGCCGTTCAAGAACAAGCAGAAATCCCTGGTGCGCGTGCAGAACCTCAGCGACAAGCCGCTGACCCTGAAGACCGCCGACGGCAAGACCGAGGTTGTGCCGAACGTGGCCGCCAAGGGCCGTGGCGAGCGTGAAATCAACCCGGTGAAAGTCAGCCTGGCGCTGTACGAAGGTGACAAGAAAGTCGGCGACGTGAAACCGGTCGCGCTGGAGCGCGGTGAGGCCGCGGTGCTGTACGTCACCGGCTCCGGCAGCAGCCTGTCGCCAGTCTGGGTGAAGCGCCCGGTGTCGACTCGCTAACAATTTCCCGATGAGACGCTGATCCCTGTAGGAGCTGCGGCACGCTGCGATCTTTTTGACGTTGTTTTTTAAAGATCAAGAACAACAGATCGCAGCCTTCGGCAGCTCCTACAGGGGAATGCGGCGGCCTCTCGGTACGAGACAACAACAAGAGTGAAACGACACAACGTTCGTGCCTCTAACCAATCGATTTTTATGGAGTAAACAACATGATTCCGGTGATCTTGTCAGGTGGTAGCGGTTCACGTCTTTGGCCGCTTTCGCGTAAGCAATTCCCTAAACAATTCCTCGCCCTGACCGGTGAACACACGCTGTTCCAGCAAACGCTGGAGCGCCTGGTGTTCGAAGGCATGGACACGCCGATCGTGGTCTGCAACAAGGATCACCGTTTCATCGTCAACGAACAGTTGGCCAACCGTAACCTCGAATGCCAGCGCATCCTCATGGAGCCGTTCGGCCGCAACACCGCACCGGCCGTGGCGCTGACTGCGATGATGCTGGTCAACGAAGGGCGTGACGAACTGATGCTGGTGCTGCCGGCCGACCACGTGCTGGAAGACCAGAAAGCCCTGCAACGCGCCCTCGCCCTGGCCACCGTCGCCGCCGAAAACGGCGAGATGGTGCTGTTCGGCGTGCCGGCGACCAAACCGGAAACCGGCTACGGCTACATCAAATCCACCGGCGACTCGCTGCTGCCAGAAGGCGTCAGCCGCGTTTCGCACTTCGTTGAAAAACCCGACGTCAAACGCGCCACCGAATACGTCGAGTCCGGCGGCTACTACTGGAACAGCGGCATGTTCCTGTTCCGCGCCAGCCGCTTCCTCGAAGAGCTGAAAAAGCACGATCCGGACATCTACGACACCTGCCTGCTGACCCTTGAGCGCAGCCAGCAGGACGCCGACACCATCACCTTCGACGAGGCCACCTTCGCCTGTTGCCCGGACAACTCCATCGACTACTCGGTGATGGAAAAAACCCAACGCGCCTGCGTGGTGCCGCTGACCGCCGGCTGGAGCGATGTCGGTTGCTGGTCGTCGCTGTGGGAAGTCAACGAGAAGGATGCCAACGGCAACGTCAGCAAGGGCGATGTGGTGATCCAGGACAGCAAGAACTGCATGATCCACGGCAACGGCAAACTGGTGTCGGTGATCGGCCTGGAAAACATCGTCGTGGTCGAAACCAAGGACGCGATGATGATCGCCCACAAGGACAAGGTCCAGGGCGTCAAGCAGATGGTCAACACGCTCAACGAGCAGGGTCGCAGCGAAACCCAGAACCACTGCGAGGTCTACCGTCCGTGGGGCTCGTATGACTCGGTGGACATGGGCGGCCGTTTCCAGGTCAAGCACATCTCGGTCAAGCCGGGCGCGTGCCTGTCGCTGCAGATGCACCACCACCGCGCCGAACACTGGATCGTGGTCAGCGGCACCGCCGAAGTGACCTGCGATGACAACGTGTTCCTGCTCTGCGAGAACCAGTCGACCTACATCCCGATCGCCTCGGTGCACCGCCTGCGCAACCCGGGCAAGATCCCGCTGGAAATCATCGAAGTGCAGTCGGGTTCGTACCTGGGTGAAGACGATATCGAGCGCTTCGAAGACATCTACGGTCGCTCCACCCCGATCGAACGCGGCGTGTCGGTGAAAACCATCGCGCAGTGATCTCCCGGCAATAGGAAGCCCCCCGTCCAGCCCGCTGCGTCCCCTATCCGCAGTGGGTTGGGGCGGGGGCTTTTTTTAGAAGCAAAAGATCGCAGCC
>NZ_JABULD010000486.1:0-13863 GCF_014060985.1 Pseudomonas sp. MD195_PC81_125 | reverse complement strand
GGGTGTCGGTGGCGAACTCGGCGGCACAGGTGTCAACGCGCTTGTAGACCGGGAACACTTCCAGTTTTTGACGGTGCGTACGCAGGTTCTTCTCGGTCACACCCAGCAGTTTGGCCAGACGCTGATCGGAGAAGCCTTTGCGCTTGAGCTTGAACATCAGGTCGCGGTCGATAGCGGACAGACCGAGGGTCTTGACCTTCTCTTCTTCCTTGATCAGATCTTCGATCTGCACCAGGAACCACGGGTCGATCATGTTCATGCCGAAAATATCTTCGACGGTCATGCCGGCGCGGAATGCGTCCGCTACGTACCAGATACGCTCGGCGCCCGGCACGGTCAGCTCGCGCTTGAGGATGCTCATGCTTTCCGGATTGCTCAGGTCGAGCTTCTCGTCCAGCCCGCAAACGCCCACTTCCAGACCGCGCAGGGCTTTCTGCAGGGATTCCTGGAAGGTGCGGCCGATGGCCATGACTTCACCGACCGACTTCATTTGCGTGGTCAGGCGCGCGTCAGCCTTGGCGAATTTCTCGAAGGCGAAACGTGGCAGCTTGGTCACAACGTAGTCGATCGACGGCTCGAAGGACGCCGGGGTCTTGCCGCCGGTGATGTCGTTGGACAGTTCGTCGAGGGTGTAGCCCACAGCCAGTTTGGCCGCGACTTTGGCAATCGGGAAACCGGTGGCTTTCGAAGCCAGTGCCGAGGAACGCGATACGCGCGGGTTCATCTCGATCACGACCATGCGGCCAGTGTCCGGGCAGATACCGAATTGCACGTTGGAGCCGCCGGTCTCGACGCCGATCTCGCGCAGTACCGCCAGCGAGGCGTTACGCAGGATCTGGTATTCCTTGTCGGTCAGGGTCTGTGCCGGAGCAACGGTGATCGAGTCACCGGTATGCACGCCCATCGGGTCGAAGTTTTCGATCGAGCAGACGATGATGCAGTTGTCCTTTTTGTCGCGGACAACCTCCATTTCATATTCTTTCCAGCCGATCAGCGATTCGTCGATCAGCAGCTCTTTGGTCGGCGACAGGTCCAGACCGCGGGCGCAGATTTCTTCGAACTCTTCACGGTTGTAGGCAATACCGCCGCCGGTGCCACCCATGGTGAAGGACGGACGGATGATGCACGGGAAACCCAGACGCTCGAGAACGGCGTTGGCTTCTTCCATGCTGTGGGCAATACCGGAACGCGGGCATTCCAGGCCGATGGATTTCATGGCCTTGTCGAAACGCGAACGGTCTTCAGCCTTGTCGATGGTGTCGGCGTTGGCACCGATCATTTCCACGCCGAACTTTTCCAGAACGCCTTCGCGCTCCAGATCCAGGGCGCAGTTCAGTGCAGTCTGGCCACCCATGGTTGGCAGCACCGCGTCCGGGCGCTCTTTTTCGATGATCTTGGCCACGGTCTGCCACTTGATCGGCTCGATGTACGTGGCGTCAGCCATGTCCGGGTCGGTCATGATGGTGGCCGGGTTGGAGTTCACCAGGATGACGCGGTAACCCTCTTCGCGCAGGGCTTTGCAGGCCTGGGCGCCGGAGTAGTCGAATTCGCAGGCCTGGCCGATAACGATCGGGCCAGCGCCGAGAATCAGGATGCTTTTAATGTCTGTACGTTTTGGCATGGGTTTGTCACTCAAATCCGCAGGTCAGTCGGCAAGCCGTCTTGATCGATTTCTGAAGCCCTGAGGGGCGCCACCGGTGTCGGGGCCGCCCTCGAGGGCTTCTCGCTACAGTCTCAAGGCGAACGCTTAGCGTCGCTTGGCCATCTCGTTGATGAAGCGGTCGAACAGGGGCGCCACATCGTTCGGGCCCGGGCTCGCTTCAGGGTGGCCCTGGAAGCTGAACGCGCTCTTGTCGGTGCGCTCGATGCCTTGCAGGGTGCCATCGAACAGCGATTTGTGGATCGCACGCACGTTGGCCGGCAGGGTCGCTTCGTCAACCGCGAAACCGTGGTTCTGGCTGGTGATCATCACGACGCCAGTGTCCAGATCCTGTACCGGGTGGTTGGCACCGTGGTGGCCATGGCCCATTTTCAGGGTCTTGGCGCCGGAGGCCAGAGCCAGCAGCTGGTGACCAAGGCAGATACCGAAGACCGGAATCTCGGTTTCCAGCACTTCCTTGATCGCCTTGATCGCGTAGTCGCAAGGCTCCGGATCACCAGGACCGTTGGACAGGAACACACCGTCCGGCTTGAGCGCCAGCACGTCGGCTGCCGGGGTTTGCGCCGGCACCACGGTCACGCGGCAGCCGCGCTCGACCAGCATGCGCAGGATGTTCAGCTTGACGCCGTAGTCGTAGGCAACCACGTGGTACGGCAGCTCGGACGCTTCGAGGGTCGCGTGACTGTCGGTCTTCAGATCCCAGACAGTGGAGCGCCATTCGTACTTTTCCTTGGTGCTGACGACTTTCGCCAGATCCATGCCCTTCAGGCCCGGGAAGCCTTGCGCGGCGGCAATTGCAGCCCCTTCGGAGATGTTGTCGCCAGCCATGATGCAGCCGTTCTGGGCGCCTTTTTCACGCAGGATGCGGGTCAGGCGGCGGGTGTCGATACCGGCGATTGCCACAACGTTGTTGGCTTTCAGGTAGTCGGACAGGGACATCGTGTTACGCCAGTTGCTCGCTACCAGCGGCAGGTCACGGATGACCAGGCCAGCGGACCATACGCGGTCGGACTCAGCATCTTCCGGCGTGGTGCCGGTGTTGCCGATGTGCGGGTAAGTCAGGGTAACGATCTGTTGGGCGTAGGAAGGATCGGTAAGGATTTCCTGATAGCCGGTCATTGCGGTGTTGAACACCACCTCACCAACGGTTTGACCGTCGGCTCCAATGGCTTCGCCGCGAAAAATGCTGCCATCAGCAAGGGCGAGTATGGCTGGCTTAGTCAAGAAGACCTCCCGTAAATAACGCATGAAAGGGCAATCGCAGGTTGTAAAAAAGCGGAGTGACGTATGGACACGTCACCCCGCTTCTTCACTGAATTATTCTGCGCGCTTTTAGTGGACACACTAAAGCTGTAGCTTACAGAAAAAAGGCTTTTTTGGTCCACCGCTAAAGAGCCTAAAAAGGCCGGAGAATGCGACAGGGCGTCGCGCGGTGGAGAAAAACCAGCGCAAACCGGGCGTTTGCGCTGGGTAAAACATTCAATCAATGCAGGTCGAGCACGTCCTGCATGTCATACAGACCCGGCTCGCGGCCATCCAGCCACAACGCCGCACGCACCGCGCCCTTGGCGAAGGTCATGCGACTGGAAGCCTTGTGCGTGATCTCCAGGCGCTCGCCTTCGCAGGCAAACAGCACGGTGTGATCACCGACCACATCACCACCGCGAACGGTGGCGAAACCAATGGTTTCCCGCTCGCGCGCCCCGGTGTGACCTTCACGACCATAGACCGCGACTTTCTGCAGATCACGATCCAGCGCATCGGCAATCACTTCACCCATGCGCAGCGCCGTGCCCGAAGGCGCGTCAATCTTGTGCCGATGATGCGCTTCGATGATCTCGATGTCGGCATCGTCGCCCAGCACCCGGGCAGTCATTTCGAGCAGCTTCAGCGACAGGTTGACCCCGACACTGAAGTTGGCCGCAAACACGATCGGAATATCCTTGCCCGCCTCGGCCAGCAGTTGCTTCTGCGCAGCGTCGAGCCCGGTGGTGCCAATGACCATGGCCTTTCCGGCCTTGCGACAGAACGCGAGGTTTTTCAACATCACTTCTGGCAGGGTGAAGTCGATCAGCACATCGAACTCTTCAGCCACCGATTCGAGGTTGCCGGACAACGGCACACCGATACGACCCAGCGAAGCCAGCTCACCGGCGTCCACTCCGATCAGCGTACTGCCGGGACGAACGATCGCCGCAGTCAGGCCGGTCAATGGCGCGCGCTGTTGCACGGCTTCGACCAGAATCTTGCCCATGCGCCCGGCGGCGCCCATCACAGCTATACGTCGCATGCCGACTCCTTACAGATCGCCGAAGAAGCGCTTCACACCATCGAACCAACCAGTGGTTTTCGGCGAGTGGCTGTTATCGTCCGCCAGCGAGCTGCGGAATTCTTCGAGCAGTTCGCGCTGACGACGATTCAGATTGACCGGGGTCTCGACCGCTACGCGGCACATCAAGTCGCCCGCACCACCGCCACGCACCGGCGCCACGCCTTTGCCGCGTACACGGAACTGCTTGCCGGTCTGGGTGCCTTCGGGGATTTTCAATTTGACGCGACCGTCGAGGGTCGGGATTTCCAGCTCGCCGCCGAGCGCCGCATCAACAAAGCTGATCGGCACTTCGCAGAACAGGTGCTTGCCATCGCGCTGGAAGATGTCGTGCTCGCGCACGTTGATCACCACGTACAGGTCGCCGGTCGGGCCGCCCTGGGTGCCCGCCTCGCCCTCGCCGGACAGACGAATGCGGTCGCCGGTATCAACACCAGCCGGCACTTTGACCGACAGGGTCTTGTATTCTTCGACGCGACCGTCGCCGTGGCAGGAATCGCACGGATCTGAAATGATCTTGCCCTGGCCATGGCAGCGCGGGCAGGTCTGCTGCACCGAGAAGAAGCCCTGCTGCATGCGCACCTGACCGATGCCGCCGCAGGTCGGGCAGGTCGATGGCGACGAGCCTTTCTTCGCGCCGGAACCGTCGCACGGCTTGCAGTTGACCAGTGTCGGAACGCGGATATTCACGGTGGTACCGCGTACCGCTTCTTCCAGATTCAGCTCCAGGGTGTAGCGCAAATCGCTGCCGCGCTGGGCGCCGCCACGGGAACCGCCGCGACCGCCACCGAAGAAGTCACTGAAGACATCGCCAAAGATGTCAGAGAAATTCTGCCCGCCGAAACCGGCACCACCGCCACCCATGCTTGGGTCGACGCCAGCATGACCGTACTGGTCGTAGGCCGCGCGCTTGCTCGAATCGGACAATACTTCGTAGGCCTCGTTGGCCTCTTTGAACAGTTCTTCCGACGCTTTGTCATCGGGATTACGGTCCGGGTGGTGCTTCATCGCCAGGCGACGATAGGCCTTTTTCAGGTCTGCATCGCTTGAACCACGCTCGACACCCAATACTTCGTAATAGTCACGCTTTGCCATAAGTCTTTGCACTCTTGAGGACGTTCGGCAAACCCCTCCTGAGGATGGCCAAACTCGTTGAGCCCCAATACAGGCCCGGACCCAACTCACGTCAATTCAACGATCCTGGTCTTTGTTTCTTGTGGTACTTGCGGCACGAAAAGCAGGAGCATTCCCGGCCATACCAACAGCATGCAAGGCTTGTCGCATGCTGTAAAAATTCACGTATTCCAGATACGCCAACGCGGGAGCAAGCTCCCGCGCGGCGACATCCTACCAGTCACCGCCGCAAGGCAGTCAACCGGCCGACCAACAACTTACTTGTGGTCTTTGACTTCTTCGAACTCGGCATCGACAACATCGTCAGCCTTTTCAGCTTTCTCGTCGTGCGGCGCCGCGCCTTCAGCAGGCTGAGCCTGTTCGGCGTACATCTTCTGGGCAACCGGAGCCGAGACTTTCGACAGCTCTTCGATCTTCGCTTCGATGGCAGCCTTGTCGTCGCCTTTCACAGCGGCTTCCAGTGCAACCACGGCAGCTTCGATCGCGGTCTTCTCTTCAGCGCTGACCTTGTCGCCCGCTTCGGTGACCATTTTGCGAGTCGAGTGAACCAGTGCATCACCCTTGTTACGGGATTCAGCCAGCTCCGCGAACTTGCGGTCTTCCTCGGCGTTCAGCTCGGCGTCGCGAACCATCTTCTGAATTTCTTCATCCGACAGACCGGAGTTGGCCTTGATGGTGATCTTCTGCTCTTTACCGGTCGCCTTGTCTTTCGCGCCAACGTGCAGGATGCCGTTTGCGTCGATGTCGAAGGTCACTTCGATCTGCGGCACGCCACGTGGAGCAGGTGGAATGTCGGCCAGGTCGAATTTGCCCAGGGACTTGTTCTGCGCAGCTTGCTTACGCTCACCTTGCAGGACGTGAATGGTCACGGCGCCCTGGTTGTCGTCGGCAGTCGAGAACACTTGCGATTTCTTGGTAGGAATCGTGGTGTTTTTCTCGATCAGCGCGGTCATCACGCCACCCATGGTTTCGATACCCAGGGTCAGCGGGCTGACGTCGAGCAGCAGAACGTCTTTCACGTCACCGGCCAGAACGGCGCCCTGGATCGCAGCACCCATGGCAACTGCTTCGTCCGGGTTCACGTCTTTACGTGCTTCTTTACCGAAGAAATCGGTCACCAGCTTCTGTACCAGCGGCATACGGGTCTGACCGCCGACCAGAATCACGTCGTTGATCGCGCCAACGTCGATACCGGCGTCTTTCATGGCGATGCGGCAAGGTTCGATGGTGCGCTGAACCAGGTCTTCAACCAGTGCTTCGAGCTTGGCACGCGAAATCTTCACGTTCAGGTGCTTAGGACCGGTGGCGTCTGCAGTGATGTACGGCAGGTTGACGTCGGTCGACTGCGCGGACGACAGCTCGATCTTGGCTTTCTCAGCGGCTTCTTTCAGGCGCTGCATGGCCAGCGGGTCGCCTTTGAGGTTCATGCCGCTTTCTTTCTTGAATTCGTCAACGAGGTAGTCGATCAGACGAATGTCGAAGTCTTCACCGCCGAGGAAGGTGTCACCGTTGGTGGCCAACACTTCGAACTGGTGCTCGCCGTCAACTTCAGCGATCTCGATCACGGAAACGTCGAAAGTACCGCCACCCAGGTCGTAAACGATCACGGTGTGATCGCCCTTGGCCTTGTCCATACCGTAAGCCAGAGCGGCTGCGGTTGGTTCGTTGATGATACGTTTAACGTCCAGACCGGCGATGCGGCCGGCGTCTTTGGTCGCCTGACGCTGGCTGTCGTTGAAGTAGGCCGGAACGGTGATCACCGCTTCAGTCACAGGCTCGCCGAGGTAATCTTCGGCAGTCTTCTTCATCTTCTTCAGGATTTCAGCCGAGATTTGTGGCGGCGCCATTTTCTGGCCGTTCACTTCAACCCAGGCGTCGCCGTTGTCAGCCTTGGCGATTTTGTACGGGACCATCTTGATGTCTTTCTGTACGACTTCTTCGTCGAACTTGCGACCGATCAGACGCTTCACCGCGTACAGGGTGTTGTGCGGGTTGGTCACTGCCTGACGCTTGGCCGACTGACCAACGAGGATTTCACCATCGTTGGCGTAAGCGATGATCGACGGCGTGGTGCGCGCGCCTTCGGCGTTTTCGATAACTTTGGCTACGCCGTTTTCCAGCACGGAGACGCAGGAGTTGGTAGTCCCCAGGTCGATACCGATAATTTTGCCCATGTTCACTCTCCCGAAACTTTGGATTTTGTTGCCGCAGCAGTGGTGGCTAACTGCGGTAATACTTAAACGCTTGACTTCTAAATGGGGGCCTTGCGGCTAATTTCAAGCCTTCTCGTCAATCGAAGGCGAAATTGGCGCCGGCGCCTTGCTGACCACAACCATGGCCGGACGCAACAGGCGACCGTTGAGCTGGTAGCCCTTCTGGAACACCTTCAGAACGCTGTTCGGTTCAACGTCGGCGCTCTCCTGCATGGCCATCGCCTGATGGTGAACGGCGTTGAACGGTTCGCCATGCGGATCGATCGCTTCAAGCTGATAACGCTTGAGGGTGTCGTGGAACATTTTCAGGGTCAGCTCGATGCCTTCGCGCATCGGACGGATACTTTCGTCGTCCGGGCTCGACAATTCGAGACCGCGCTCCAGGCTGTCAACGATCGGCAGCAAGTCACCGGCGAATTTTTCCAGCGCAAACTTGTGCGCCTTCTCGACATCCTGCTCGGCACGGCGGCGGACGTTCTGCAGATCGGCAGCTACGCGCAGAGACTGATCCTGCGCGGCGGCCAACTGCTCTTCGAGCACTTGTACACGGGTCGCCAGGTCGTCACCCGAAGTTTCGGGCGCCTGATTGGCTTCTGGATTTTGCGTATCTACTGTCTGTTCGTCAGCCATAGAATTCTCCTTTCAATTACGTCCGCGAGCTGTACTCGCGCTTCTGCCCCGATATATGGGGCCGCAAAATCAGGCTTCAAGGGCCTGCAATGATTAACCCTACAAAAAAGTGCTGCATTGTCATTCCTGCTCGGACTAAGCATTTGATCGGATCAAGCAAATCGAGCTAAGCGAGGGCATTGTCAGGCCGAAACAAAACACTGTATAAATAACCAGACCTAAAGCCTGGGAGCGGCCTTTATGCTGGTGCACCTGTCCGTACACAACTACGCCATCGTTGAACATCTCGATCTCGAACTTGATCGCGGGATGAGCGTGATCACAGGGGAAACCGGCGCCGGCAAGTCGATCATGCTCGACGCCCTGGGCCTGACCCTTGGCGACCGCGCCGACAGCGGCGTGGTTCGCCCGGGCGCCGACAAGGCCGACATTCTGGCCACCTTCGACCTGGTCGACATTCCCGAAGCCCATGCCTGGCTGGCCGAGCGCGACCTCGAAAACGACGGCCCCTGCATCCTGCGCCGGGTGATCACCGCCGAAGGCCGTTCGCGCGGCTATATCAATGGCACACCCTGCCCGCTCGGTGATCTCAAGGCCCTCGGCGAACTGCTGATCGACATCCACAGCCAGCACGAACATCAGTCCCTGCTGAAAACCGATACTCACCGGCGCCTGCTCGACGAATATGCCGGCGCTACCGATCTGGCCCGTCAGGTGCAACTCGCCGCGCAGCGCTGGCGCCAGACCCGCCAGGAACTGGAGCGCCTCTCCAACTCGGGTGACGAGCAACGCGCGCGTCACCAATTGCTCAGCTACCAGCTCGAAGAACTGGGAGAACCTCGGCCTCGGCGAAAACGAACTCGAACAGCTGGAGCAGGAACACAAGAATCTGACCAACGCCGAAACCCTGCTTGGCATTTGTCGACAGGTGGTCGAGCAGTGCAGCGAAAGCGATTCCGGCAATGTACTGAATGCGCTGACCGCCAGTCTCAATCGCCTGTCGAGCGTGAACAGCTCGGTCGGCGCGCTGGGCGAAGCCAGCAGCTTGCTGACCAGCGCGCAGATCCAGGTCGAAGAAGCCGTGGGCGAGCTCAATCGCTTCCTCGACAACTTCGATGCCGATCCGGCGCGCCTGCAGTATCTGGAAGAACGTCTCGACGCGATTTACACCCTGGCCCGCAAGCACCGGATCCAGCCAACCGAAGTCGCCGAGATGCAGCAGAAATTGCTCGATGAAATCGAGACATTGAATGCCAACGACGAATCCATCGAACGCCTGGGTGATGAACTGGCCTCTTATGCCCGCCATTATCAAGAGAAGGCCCGGGAGCTGAGCGACTTGCGCCATCAGGCCGCCAGCAGCCTCGCCAGCGCCGTGGAGCAAGAGATCCAGCGTTTGGGCATGCCGGGCGGACGCTTCACCATCGAGCTGCGCGCCAACACCAGCGACGAACTGCAGCCTAACGGACTGGAACAAGTCGAACTGCTGGTCAGCGCCAACCCCGGCCAGCCGCTCAAGGCGCTGGCCAAAGTAGCCTCCGGTGGCGAGCTGTCGCGGATCAGCCTGGCGATTCAAGTGATCACTGCGCAGACCTCACGGGTGCCAACCCTGGTATTCGACGAAGTGGACGTGGGTATCGGCGGGCCGACAGCGGAAATCGTCGGTCAGTTGTTGCGGCGTCTTGGCGATCGCGGCCAAGTGCTGACCGTGACGCATTTGCCGCAAGTGGCGGCGCAGGGTCATCAGCATTTATTTGTGCACAAGGTTCGCGGTGAACAGGCTACCCACACCGCCGTGTCCAAACTGAGCAAGAACGACCGCATAGAAGAAGTGGCGCGGATGCTGGGCGGGATCGACCTGACCAAAGAATCCTTGGCTCACGCAAAAAAAAATGGTGGTCACGGCAAAAGTTTAAGAACGGCAGAAAGCACGAAGGCGACCCTTGAGTCGCCTTCGTTCGTTTCGCGAACCTGAAATTCGCGCGACATGCTTACTTTTTTCTTGCGTACGTACAGCACCAGATTGTGATCTACCAGATCAACACCGTGCTCCTCGGCAATTGCCTTCTGGAGCTTTTCGATTTCCGGACTGACGAATTCGACGACTTCACCGGTTTCCACGTTGACCATATGGTCGTGGTGGCCACCGTCAGCCAATTCGAATACCGCGTGGCCACCGTCGAAGTTGTGACGGACCACGAGGCCAGCAGCTTCGAACTGGGTCAGAACACGGTAAACCGTGGCCAGACCGACGTCCTCGCCCGCTTCCATCAACGCCTTGTAGACGTCTTCGGCACTCATGTGACGCTGCTCGGTAGAGTCGAGCATTTGCAGGATCTTGACCCGTGGCAGGGTCACTTTGAGGCCGGCTTTGCGTAGTTCGCTATTTTCAACCATGGTCAGCTTTCTCGCGATGCTGCTTCGCAGCTTCTCTTAATGCGGGTATGATCGGCGTTTACGTTGTCCCAGCCAAGATAGTGGAAGTCGCCCACCGATGCAAAACACCAAGCTCTTGCTAACCAGTTTCACCTTTGTGGGACTGCTCGCACTCGCCGGTTGTTCATTCCCCGGGGTTTACAAAATCGACATCCAGCAGGGCAATGTCGTCACGCAGGACATGATAGACCAGTTACGCCCGGGAATGACCCGTCGGCAAGTACGGTTTATCATGGGTAACCCTCTGCTGACCGACACGTTCCATGCCGATCGCTGGGATTATCTGTACAGCCTGCAACCTGGTGGCGGTGAACGCCAGCAGGAGCGCGTGAGTGTCAACTTCAACGCCAACGACCAGCTTGTCAGCCTGTCCGGTGACTTCATGCCGGGCGTAAGCCGTGACGAAGCCATTCTCGGCAAGGACAGTGGCACGAGCGTGACCGCCCCTGCTGAAAACGCCGAGAAGCCGAAGCCGGAGCAACCCGCCAAACCAGGCTCCTTGCTGGATTCGATCCAGAAGGACGTGGACGGTGTTGAAACCGTTCCGGTTCCGACGCCTGAGCCGCTGGACACCTCCCCGCAGTAATGCGCGAGGCAATAAAAAACCCGGAATTTCCGGGTTTTTTATTGCCTGCGATCTGGCCAGGCTACTGATTTCGCGCTTTGGCCTCGGCAGCCTTGGCCGCCCGCAGGCGTCGCACCTCTTTAGGGTCCGCCAGCAACGGCCGGTAGATCTCGATGCGCTCCCCCGCCTGAATCAAGCGAGCCCGTGGATCAGCCACCACCTTGCCGAAGATTCCCAGCGGACAATCACTCAGATCCAGCTCCGGGAATTCATCGCCAATACCTGACTTGAGCACCGCCTCTCGCACTGTCGTCCCTTCCGGGACGCTCAAAGTGCGCAGAAGCTGACGATCCACGGCGGCATACACCACTTCAATCTCGATCACCGGATCAACCATGCATCTGCTTGGCACGCTGGCAGAACGCATCCACCAACGTATTCGCCGCCTGATTGAACAGCGGGCCGAGCGTCGCGCGCACCAGCGGGCCGGCGTAGTCAAAAGACAGGTCAAGACTGATCTTGCAGGCCTTCTCGTTCAACGCCTTGAAGACCCAGACGCCATGCAGCTGGTTGAACGGGCCTTCTTCCAGGTTCATCTCGATCGATTGCCCCGGCACCAGCGTATTGCGCGTGACGAAGTGCTGACTGAGACCGCCCTTGGCCACGCCAACGCTGGCGCGCATGTGCTCGGGCGAGCTTTCCAGCACTTCGGCGGACGAACACCATGGCAAGAATTCCGGGTAACGCGCGACGTCGTTGACCAGGTCGTAGAGGAATTGCGCCGGGTATGGCAGCAACGCCGAACGTTGAATATGTGTCGTCATGTAAGCGTTACTTCCAGAGCTGAGCGGCAAACACTACAAGAATGCCGATAGGCGCCACGTAGCGCATCAAGAATAAGGACAGGGCAAACAGCGCCGGATTACGAATCGACAACTCCTCCCGCACCGCATCACGCCCCATCACCCAACCGGCAAACAGCACGAAGCACAGGCCACCGAGCGGCAACATGATCCGCGAGGTGAAGAAATCGATCACGCCGAAGAAGTCCAGACCGCCCGCCGCACCCCATTGGTAGAGATGGAACAGCCCGCCTTCGTTCACGAAAAATTTGGCTTCCTTCCAGATATTGAAAGAGAAAACCGTACCCAGACCGACGAACCAGCAGATGAACGCCAGCCAGAAAGTCACCCAGCCACGGCTGATTTTCGTGCGCTCAACCAGATAGGCCACCATCGGTTCAAGCAAGGAAATCGCCGAGCTCCAGGCGGCAATCGCCACCAGGACAAAGAACACCACGCCCATCAACTGGCCGAAAACCACGTTACCGAAGGCAAATGGCAGACTGACGAACATCAGGCCCGGGCCTTCGCTAGGGTTCAAACCGCCAGCAAATACAATCGGAAACAACGCCAGACCGGCCACCAGCGATACAAAGGTATCCAGCAGCGCCACACCGACCACGGTGCCAGAGAGCGAGGCTTCCTTGGTCATGTAAGCGCCGTAGATCATGATCGAGCCGACGCCCACGCTCAGGGAAAAGAACGCGTGGCCCATGGCGGGCAGCAAGCCGTCGAGGACTTTTTCCGGATGGAAGTCGAACATGAAATGCACGCCTTCCATAAAATGCCCGGTAGTCATGCTGTAACCCAGCAATACCAACACCATCACGAACAGCAGCGGCATCATTATCCGCAGGCTGCGCTCCAGCCCGGCAACCACGCCTTTGGCGATCACCACGGCCGACAACAGCATGAAAACTGTGTGCCAAAGTGTCAGACGCCAAGGATCGGAGATCACATTGCCGAAATAAGCGCCGACCTGCTCCGCCGTAGCACCCTGGAAGTCGCCGCGCCCCATGTCGATGATGTAATCCAGCGACCAGCCGCCGACCACACTATAGAAAGACAGGATCAGCAGCGCCGTGATCATCCCGGCAAACGCGCCCCACGACCACTTGCCCGAATGCCCGGCCTCCCGCGCCAACACCTTCAAGGCGTTCGCCGGACTCTGCCGTGCGCGACGGCCGATCAGGGTTTCAGCCAGCATGACCGGGATCCCGATCAATGCGATGCAGGCGAGAAACATCAGCACGAAGGCGCCGCCGCCGTAGACCCCGACCATGTAGGGGAATTTCCAGATGCTGCCCAGTCCCACGGCCGAACCGGTCGCGGCGAATATGAAAACCCAGCGGCTAGCCCAACTGCCGTGGACAGAAACCTTGTCTGTCGACATTGAATATCACGCCCAAGCGTTAGAAAAAGAGGCCGCATTGTCCGGGATTCACTCAACCTGCTCAAGCACGCAGCATCACCGTAGCCGAGGATCATTTATCTCCATATAATGCCGCCCCTATGGCTAAACAGAAGAAACACCCAACAGGGACCATCGCGCAGAACAAAAAGGCGCGACACGATTACTTCATCGAACATCGTTTCGAGGCTGGTCTGGTCCTGGCCGGCTGGGAAGTAAAAAGTCTGCGGGCAAGCAAGCTGCAACTGGTCGACAGTTACGTGCTGCTCAAGGACGGCGAAGCCTGGCTTCTCGGCAGTCACATCACGCCGTTGATGACCGCGAGCACCCACGTCATCGCCGATCCGACCCGCACCCGCAAACTGCTGCTGAACAAACGCGAGCTGGAAAAACTCGCCGCTGCCGTGCAACAGAAAGGCTACGCCTGCGTGTGCCTGTCCTTCTACTGGAGCAAGCACATGGTCAAGTGCGAGATTGCTCTGGGCAAGGGCAAGAAGGAATACGACAAGCGTGACACCGAGCGCGAACGCGACGCCGGTCGAGAGCTGCAGCGCGCCGTTCGCAACAAGGGCAAGGAAGAATAAATTTCTTCTGCCTGAAAAGATCGCAGCCTTCGGCAGCTCCTACAGGGAAAGACACATTC